>CAMOZF010000225.1 GCA_946630765.1 uncultured Lachnospiraceae bacterium
GGCTATCGGATCGGACCCTTCGAGATCGAGTCGGTCATCATGGAGCTTCCGTATGTTCTCGAGTGCGGCGTCTCTGCCGCGCCGGATGAGGTGAGAGGACAGATCGTCAAGGCCTCGATCGTGCTCACGAAGGGCACGGAGGGCACGGAAGAGCTCAAGAAAGAGATTCAGAATTATGTCAAGGTGCATACTGCACCGTATAAATATCCGCGGCTCGTGGTCTTCAGGGACGAGCTTCCGAAGACCGTCAGCGGAAAGATCATCAGAAGCATGCTGTAAAGGAGGAGAAACAGATGAGTCTTGACATCAGAATGGAACTTACAAAATGTCCCAAGGAAAAACCGGCGGATGAGTCGAAGCTGGGCTTTGGCCGCATCTTCACGGACCACATGTTCATGATGGACTATGAAGAGGGCAAAGGCTGGTATGATTTTCGGATCGTACCCTACGGTCCGATTCCGATTGATCCGGCGTCTACCGTGCTGCATTACGGCGCGGAGATTTTCGAGGGAATGAAGGCTTACAGAACGGTAAACGGCGATATCGTCATGTTCCGTCCGGATGAGAACGGCAAGCGCATGAACAACAGCGCGGAGCGCCTGTGCCTTCCGGAAATCGATCCCGACATGTGGATGGAAATCCTCGACACGCTGGTAAAGCTTGAAAAAGACTGGGTACCGCACAGCGAGGGCACTTCCCTTTATATCCGGCCGTTTACATTCGGCAACGACCCGCATCTCGGGGTTCATGCCGTACATCACTCCACCTTCGTCTGCATTCTTTCTCCTGTCGGCGCGTACTACGCAGAGGGCATCAATCCGGTGAAGATCGCGATTGAGTCCGACGATGTACGTGCGGTCCGCGGCGGCACCGGTTATGCAAAATGCGGCGGAAACTACGCGGCGTCTCTTCGTGCCGGCAAGCGTGCCGAGGCGCAGGGCTTTACGCAGGTTCTGTGGCTGGACGGCGTCGAAAGAAAATACATTGAAGAAGTCGGCTCCATGAACGTCATGTTCAAGATCAATGACGAGATCGTCACGCCGAAGCTCACGGGCTCCGTGCTTCCGGGCATTACGAGAAAGAGCTGCATCGAGCTTCTGAAGGCAGAGGGCGCAAATGTTTCCGAGCGTCTGATCTCGGTGGACGAACTGATCGCGGCGGCAGAGGACGGAAGCCTTCAGGAAGCTTGGGGAACCGGCACGGCAGCGGTTGTTTCCCCGGTCGGCTGGCTCAGCTATAAGGGCAAGGAATACACGATCGGCGGCGGAAAGATCGGCGAGACCACGCAGAAGCTTTACGATACGCTGACCGGCATCCAGTGGGGCCGGATCGACGATCAGCACGGCTGGATCCATAAAGTATGCTGACGCCGAAAAGAATCACACTGTTCATGGGGCATTACGGCTCCGGAAAGACCAATATCGCGATCAACTACGCGCATCGGATCCGGCAGTCCGGAAAAGAAGTCGCAATCGCGGATCTGGATATCGTAAACCCGTATTTCAGGATGAAGGACAGTCAGGAGGAAATGCTCCGGGAAGGCATTGAAGTCATCGCGCTTCCATTTGCAAATTCTTCGGTCGACCTCCCGGCGCTGCCTTCTTCCGCATATTCGCTGGTTCAGAACCGGTCGCGTTATGCAGTGCTGGACATCGGCGGCGATGACCGCGGGGCGCTCGCGCTTGGCCGCTTCACGCCCTACATACTCGAGGAAAACGACTTCGACGTATTCTTCGTCGCGAATTTCTACCGCCCCTTAACGACAAGCGCAGAGGAAGCGATGGACGTCATGCGAGAAATCGAAGCGGCTTCGGGACTTCCCTTCACCGGGATCATCAACAATTCGAATCTCGGGGCAGAAACGACGGCGGAGACCGTGCTTCGTACAACGGACCGCTGCCAGGAACTCTGCAGGATCAGCGGCCTCCCGCTTGTATTTACGAGCGTAGAGGAACGCCTCGCAGCAGCGCTTGAAGGAAGACTTGACAGCCTGTTTGTACTGCACCTGCAGCATCGGATTTTTGATCTGTGATTCCGGTCCGGCATCATAACCCCGAGCCTGCGTGTGTCTGATATAACTGTTCGGTGCAGTTGTCTCAAGCCGAGGGTAATGGTACTGCCTCTGAGGAGTATTGGAACCTACGACGAAGAGGCAGTACCATCTCGCAGGCGAGTATAGAGATTCCCGCAGGCGAGTTATAGAATTGAGAGGAGTAATGAATGGCAAAAGTAACATTTGAGACAGACATCTGCAAGGGCTGCGGACTCTGCGTTAATGCGTGTCCGAAGCATATCCTTGAGATTGCGAAAGACAAGATCAACAAGAAGGGACATTCTCCGGCCCAGTGCATCGATGAGTCACAGTGCATCGGCTGCGCGAGCTGCGCAATGATGTGTCCCGACTGTGTGATTACGGTAGAAAGGTAAGGTGGCGACTGTGGCAGAAAAAGTACTTATGAAAGGCAATGAGGCGATCGCAGAGGCGGCGCTTCGCGCGGGCTGCCGTCACTACTTCGGCTACCCGATCACTCCTCAGACCGAGCTTGCGGCCTATATGGCAAAACGCATGCCCAAAATCGGCGGCGTTTTCCTTCAGGCGGAATCCGAGATCTCGGCCATCAATATGGTTTACGGCGTGAGCTCCACAGGAAAGCGCGTCATGACCTCCAGCTCTTCGCCGGGCGTTTCTCTGAAGCAGGAAGGCATCAGCTATATCGCGGGTGCGGATCTTCCGGCGCTGATCGTCAACGTGCAGCGCGGCGGCCCGGGTCTTGGCGGCATTCAGCCTTCGCAGTCGGACTATTTCCAGGCAACAAAGGGCGGCGGACACGGCGACTATCACCTGATCGTCCTGACCCCGGCATCCGTACAGGAAATGGCGGATCTCACGGCGCTCGCATTTGATCTTGCAGACAAATACCGCATGCCTTCCATGCTCCTCGCAGACGGCACCCTCGGACAGATGATGGAGCCGGTGGAGCTTCCTGAGGAAGAGCCGCATCTCATCGAAAAGCCATGGGCGGTCACCGGCACGGAGATGAAGAGAGAGCACAACATCATCAACTCCCTGTATCTTGTCCCGGAAGTCCTCGAGAAGTCCAATGAGGAACGTTTTGAGCGCTATAAGAAGATCGAGGAAGAGGAAGTCCGCTACGAAGAGTACATGATGGACGACGCGGACTACTGTCTCGTTGCCTTCGGCATTGCGGCGCGTGTTGCGAAGAATGCGGTTGTCGCACTTCGTCAGCAGGGCATCAAGGCCGGCCTGATCCGTCCGATCACCGTCTGGCCCTTCCCGAAAAAGGTCATCAACGCTGCGGCGGACAAGGTCAAGGCAGTTGTTTCCGTCGAGCTTTCGATGGGACAGATGATCGAGGATGTGAAGCTTGCGGAAGAATGCAAAAAGCCGGTTTATCTGTGCAGCCGTTCCGGCGGCATGATCCCGGATCCGGAGCAGATCATTACACTCGTGAAAGAACTGGAAGGAGGGAACAACTGATGGCAGTCGTATTTCAGAAACCTCATGCATTAACCGATAAAGAGCTGCATTACTGCCCGGGCTGCACCCACGGCATAATTCACCGTCTGGTGGCGGAGGCCATCGATTCCCTCGGCATCGAAGGACAGACCATCGGCGTCGCGCCGGTCGGATGCGCGGTTATGGCCTATGACTATTTCCGCTGCGATATGGTGGAAGCCGCACACGGCAGAGCGCCGGCAGTCGCAACCGGTCTCAAGCGTTCCCTTCCCGACAATGTCATTTTCACCTATCAGGGCGACGGCGACCTTGCCTCGATCGGTATGGCGGAGATCGTTCACGCGGCGACGAGAAATGAAAATATTACCGTGATCTTCGTCAACAACGCGATCTACGGTATGACCGGCGGACAGATGGCGCCGACCTCCCTGCCGGGACAGGTCACGCAGACTTCCCCG
>CAMOZF010000226.1 GCA_946630765.1 uncultured Lachnospiraceae bacterium
TCGTCGAGCAGTTCGGATTGGCAATGATGCCGTGATGCTTTTTCGCGTCCTCGGTGTTGATCTCCGGGACGACAAGCGGAACATCGTCAATATAGCGGAAGGCGCTGGAGTTGTCGACAAAGACCGCGCCGGCTTCGTTGATATAGGGGGCCATTTCCTGCGCGAGGCCGTTGCTGGCGGCACCGAGCACGATATCCATGCCCTTGAAGGAGTCGTGGGCGGCTTCTTCGACGGCGACGTCTTCGCCGTGGAATTTCAGCACCTTGCCCTTCGAGCGCGCAGAAGCGAGAAGGCGGAGATCAGCAACCGGGAAATTCCGCTCCTCGAGGATCTTCATCATTTCACTGCCGACGGCGCCGGTTGCGCCGAGAATAGCTACATTGTACTTTTTCATCTTGATGTCCTTCTTTCTTTACTGGCTTTACTGGATAAAACGCTCGTACAGGGTGCGTACGGCGGTCTCATAATCTCTTTCCTTCATGCCAATGATGATGTTCAGCTCTTCCGGGCCCTGGGAAATCATGCGGATATTGACGCCGGATTCGCCGAGCGCCGCGAAGATCCGTCCCGAGGAACCGGTTCGGAAGACCATCTTTCTGCCGACGACCGCAACGATCGCGATATTCTCGCTGACGTGGATGTGGTCCGGCGCGATTTCCTTCTGAACATCGGCAAGACAGGAGTAGCGGCAGGGCTCAAACTGTTTGTTTTCTATAACGACCGAATAGCAGTCAACGCCGCTCGGCGCATAGGCGATCGAGATGTTGTAGCGTTCGAAGATCTCAAGGATTTTTCTGAGTGCACCGATTTCGTTCGACATGCCGTTCTTGGTGATCGTGACGATATTGAAACCTTTCCGTCCGGCGATTCCGGTGATCAGCTTGCCTTCCTCCGGCGCCTCATCCTCGAAGGATTCCTGAATCATCGTTCCCGCGTTGTCAGGGTCGTTGGTGTTTCTGATATTGAGCGGGATATTTTTCTCGCGGACCGGGAAAATGGTCGCTTCATGCAGAACCTGCGCGCCGATATAGCTCAGCTCGCGAAGCTCGGAATAGGTGATGCGGTTGATGGTGCGCGCGTTCTTCACGATGCGCGGATCAGCCATCAGGATACCGGAGACGTCGGTCCAGTTCTCGTAAACGTCCGCGTCGAGCGCGGCTGCCGCGAGGGCGCCCGTGATATCGGAGCCGCCGCGGTCCATCAGGCGGATGTGGCCGTCGGGCATGACGCCGTAGAAGCCGGGGATCACGACGGAACGGCCTAAAGCGGCGTGGGAGAGCGCATCATAGCTGGCCTCCTGATCGATGCTGCCGTCGAATTTGAAGCGGACCCAGAGCTCCGAGTCCAGGAAATCGTAGCCAAGGTAGGCGGCCAGAAGCTTTGCGCTGAAATATTCACCGCGGCTTACCAGCTTGTCCTGTCCGATGCCGGCCTTCATTTCGGCAAAAAGCGCATCAAAATCCTGCTCGATCGGAAGATTGATCTGAAGCTCGTCGCGGATCGAAATATAGCGCCCGCGGATTGTTTCATAGATGGAATCGCAGGGAACACCGTAGGTGAGATGCGCATGACACAGATAGAGCAGATCCGTGATCTTGTAGTCGGACGAATTCCTTTTTCCGGCCGCAGATACAACGATCACTTTCCTCGAAGGGTCTCTTTCAATGATGTCTTTTACCTGTCTGTAGTGATCGGCGTCCGCCATGGACGAGCCGCCGAATTTGGCTACCTTCAGCATGGTAATCCTCCTGAGTCTCTGTATTATTCAAAAACAGCCGCAAAGAACAGCGCCGGGTCTTTCTCCCGAAGCATTTCCGCAAGGCGGAAGAACTCCTTCACGCTGATCTTTTCCGTAAGGGACTGACAGCCGTTTGTTTCTTTTTTGAGCGCATCCGGGAAGTCCGAAAGCGCGGCGGACCGAAGAACCCACGAATACAGCGCGCCGCTGTTGTCGGGGACGGTCGGATCGGTTTTATCGGTATAGAAGCCGGTCGGTTTGTGATTTTCAATATCCAGAAGGTCCAGAATGACATTTTCCGCGGTCGGGAAGCGTCCGGCGCCCTGACCGGCAAAGCTCAGCGTTCCGGCGTTTTTCGCGGTCAGTGACAGAAGGTTCAGATTCCCGGGAACTGCCGCAAGAAGCGTGCCGTCCGGGATGAATGCCGGTACGACATAGGCGCTGATCGCGGATCCGGTCTTCTCGGAAACCGCAAGAAGCTTGAGGGTGTGGCCGATCGTGTGGCCGAATGCCAGATCCTCCGGCTTCACAAAACGGATGCCCGCCGTCGGAATATCGTTTTCATCTACCGCGCAGTCAAAGGCGACGCCTGCGGAGATGCAGAGCTTTCTTCTTACATCGTCGCCGTCGATGTCGGCCGAAGGATCCTTCTCGGCATAGCCGAGCTCCTGGGCTTCCTTCAGCATATCCGGGAAAGCAGCGCCTTCCCTGTCCATCCGGCTCAGAATATAGTTTGTTGTGCCGTTCATGATGCCGCTGATCTTCTGAATCTCGTCGCCGGCCTTCGTGCGGGAAAGATTTACAAGCCACGGAATTCCGCCGCCGACCGCCGCCGTTGTGCGGAGTGCTACGTGATGCTTTTCTGAAAGCGCGATCATTTCGCGGTAATAGGCCGCGACGACCGCTTTATTGGCGGTAACGACATTTTTTCCGGCTTCCATGCAGCGGGAGATGAATTCCCAGGCGGGGTGAATGCCGCCCATGACTTCAATCACCGTATCGATCGACGGGTCGTTCACGATATCGTCGACCGAGAAGGTGTGGCGGCCCTGAATCTCATCATCTGTTTCAAGAGCAAGCACGCGGGTAATGTCGATACAACTGATGCCTGACGCGATCCGGTCAACGCCGACGCCGATGGTTCCGTGACCGAGAAGAGCTGCCTTCATAATAATCCACCTCCACAAAATAATTATGTTAGATTATAGCGCAGGAAAGCGCATTTCACAATAGGCTGATTGCACGAAGAATCATGCTTTTTGCAAAAAATAATTGGTGAGGACATAAAGAAGAAAGACTTGCACATGCGCAGGATTTTATTTATAATGTTTAATGGTTATACATACATTGGCGCGAAAGGAGCAGCCTACGATGAATTTCAGAAGCACACGTTCAGACAGGGAAAGGGTATCGGCAAGAGAAGCGGTCCTTCAGGGCATTGCCGGGGACGGCGGACTTTTTGTGCCGGACCGGATGGATTTTTCGGATTTTGCCTGGGAAGAAATGCTGGATCTGACAACGGAGGAGATGGCAGAACGCATCTTCTCGTATTTCCTTGATGATTTCAGCGAGATTCCCGAAATTGTCAGAAAGGCCTACAGCGGCAAATTCTCAGATCCCGAGCTCACACCGGTGAAGAAGGTCGGCGACCGCTATGTGCTGGAGCTTTTCCACGGACCGACTGCGGCTTTCAAGGACGTCGCGCTTTCCGCGCTCCCCGTCCTGATGTCGGAGGCGAAGAAGCAGCTCGGAAGAACGGACCGGATCCTGATCCTGACCGCCACAAGCGGCGATACCGGAAAGGCGGCAATGGAAGGCTTCTCCGATGTGGACGGAACGGCCATTATCGTGTTTTACCCCTACGGCGGCGTCAGTCCGATCCAGCAGCTTCAGATGACCACTGCACCCGGGAAAAATGTGCGTGCGGTCGCGGTGCGCGGGAATTTTGACGACACCCAGACCGGTGTGAAGAAAATCTTCTCGGCGCTGACGGAAAAGCTGCACGGCGAGGGCGTGACCCTGTCGTCCGCGAATTCGATCAATATCGGACGCCTCGTGCCGCAGATTGTCTATTATCTCAAGGCCTATGCCGTCCTTCTGAAAAACGGGGAGATTTCGCGCGGGGAAAAGATTGATTTTACCGTGCCTACCGGGAATTTCGGCGATATTCTTGCCGGATATTACGCAAAGAAAATGGG
>CAMOZF010000227.1 GCA_946630765.1 uncultured Lachnospiraceae bacterium
TTGTCTACAAGGATGAGGAGTTCACCGAGACCTACGGCTTCCGGAAGAAAAAAGCGCCGGAAAAAGCCGCGGATGAAACACCGGAAGAAGTAACGGAAGAGGTAAAGGAAGCTGCTGACAAAGAGGAGACAGAACAGTGAGCGAAGAGATGCTGCAGCTTCTGACCGATGAAGGAGCCGGTGGCTTTCGGCTGGATTTGTACCTTTCCGAAAACTGGCCGGAGCACTCACGTTCCTTTTTCCAGAAGCTGATCCGTGAAGGGCGGGTACTGGTGGACGGTGTCCCCGTAAAGCCCTCGTACATCCTTTCCGAGTATCAGACGATCGACGTTTCTTTTCCGGAGCCGCAGCTTCTGCACGTGCTGCCGGAGGAACTTCCGCTTGATATCGTCTATGAAGATGACGACGTCATCCTGATCAACAAGCCGAAGGGCATGGTGGTCCATCCGGCGCCGGGACATTTCTCGGGAACGCTTGTGAACGCGCTTCTTTATCACTGCAGGGATCTTTCGGGCATCAACGGCGTGTTTCGGCCGGGCATTGTGCACCGGATCGACCGCGATACGACGGGCATCATCATAGCCTGTAAAAATGACGCCGCGCATCTGTCGGTTTCCGAACAGCTGCAGGCGCACAGCATCACAAGAGCCTACCGCGCGATTGTCGTCGGAAATATCAAAGAAGAGGAAGGCACGGTCGATCTTCCGATCGGCAGAGACCGGAAGGACCGCAAGAAGATGGCACCCGATCCCGTGAACGGAAAGCGGGCCGTCACGCATTATAAGGTGCTCGAGCGCTTCGGCGCCTACACGCTTGTCGAATGCCGCCTGGAAACCGGAAGAACCCATCAGATCCGCGTCCATATGGCCAGTCTCCATCATCCGGTTCTCGGGGATACGGTATACAGCACGGGGAAATCACCGTTTTCGACCGAAGGGCAGTGCCTTCATGCCTATCTTCTCGGCTTTATCCACCCGAAAAGCGGCGAATATATGGAGTTTTCAGTCCCAGATCCGCCATATTTTGAAAAAATCCTGAATTCTCTCAGAAGTCATTGATAATTGGCGGTATTTTTGCTATAATGAATCTGTCCTGGAGTGTACGACATTCCTGCTATTTTGAACCTACATGACATAATACGGGATTCCTATATCTCACGGTGGATGTCAGGCCTCAACCAGCAATCAGTGGAAGGCAGAAACCGCGATGCGGAAACCCACCTGGCGATCAGCTGGGAGTCAATCGGCGGGATAACGGCATGCCGGGACTTTTATACTGTCAAAAGGACAGATCAACCGCATAGAAAAACTTGAAAACGCCATATATGATGATGGCGGTTTTGGTGTGTCTATAGAGATTAACAGAAAAGAGGAGTGAAAAACATGAGGTACGAACCGAAGAAGATTGAAGCAAAGTGGCAGAAGATCTGGGAAGACGAGAAGGCATTTGCAGCAAAAGACGACTACACGCTGCCGAAATTCTACGCGCTTGTTGAATTTCCTTATCCTTCGGGGCAGGGCCTTCATGTCGGCCACCCGCGTCCGTATACCGCGCTGGATATTGTCTCGAGAAAGCGCCGCATGCAGCATTATAACGTCCTGTATCCGATGGGCTGGGATGCTTTCGGCCTTCCGACCGAGAACTATGCGATCAAGAATCACATCCATCCGAAGATGGTGACGGAGAATAATGTCCGCCGCTTCAAGGCGCAGCTGCAGTCTCTTGGCTATTCCTTCGACTGGGACCGTGAGATCAACACGACCGATCCCTCGTACTATCACTGGACGCAGTGGATTTTCCTTCAGCTTTTCAAGGCAGGCCTTGCCTATAAGTCCGAGATGCCGATCAACTGGTGTCCCTCCTGCAAATGCGGCCTCGCGAACGAAGAAGTCGTGAACGGCTGCTGCGAGCGCTGCGGCACCGAAGTCGTCCGCCGCGTCAAGTCGCAGTGGATGCTGAAGATCACCGAATACGCGGAAAAGCTGATCGAGGGCCTTTCCGACGTGGACTACATGGAGAAGATCAAGACCTCTCAGATCAACTGGATCGGCAAGTCCACGGGTGCGGAAGCCGAGTTCCAGATCGTCGGCAAGAAGGAAAAGCTCCGTATCTATACAACACGTCCTGATACGATGTTCGGCGCAACCTATATGGTTATTTCGCCGGAACATCCGTATATCGACCTTTTCAGGGACGATATCGAGAACTATGAGGAACTGATCAAATACCGCGAGGAGTCCGCGAAAAAGAGCGAATTCGAGCGCACGGAGCTTGTCAAGGACAAGACTGGTGTGGAGATCAAGGGCCTTCGCGCGATCAACCCCGTCACCGGCAAGGAAATTCCGATCTGGATCTCCGACTATGTGCTGATGACTTACGGCACCGGCGCGATTATGGCGGTTCCCGCACACGATGAGCGTGACTGGGATTTCGCGAAAAAGTTCGGTCTTCCGATCATCGAGGTCGTCAAGGGCGGCAATGTCGAAGAAGCGGCCTATACGAATACCCAGACCGGCACGATGGTGAATTCCGGCTTCCTGAACGGTCTTGAAGTCAAGGACGCGATCAAGAAGATTACCGAGTGGATGGAAGAGAACGGCGTCGGTACGCCGAAGACCAATTACAAGCTTCGTGACTGGGTATTCTCCCGTCAGCGCTACTGGGGCGAGCCGATTCCGATCATCATCTGTGAGAAGTGCGGCTTTGTTCCGCTTCAGGAATCCGATCTTCCGCTGATCCTTCCGGACGTCGAGTCCTACGAACCGACCGACAACGGCGAGTCGCCGATCGCGAAAATGACCGACTGGGTGAATGTCACCTGTCCCTGCTGCGGCGGCCCCGCAAAGCGTGAAACCGATACGATGCCCCAGTGGGCCGGATCCTCGTGGTACTTCCTCAGATACTGCGATCCGCACTGCGATACCGGTATCGCAAGCCCCGAGGCGCTCAAATACTGGATGCCCGTCGACTGGTACAACGGCGGCATGGAGCACACGACGCTCCACCTTCTGTACTCCCGCTTCTGGAACCGCTTCCTGTACGATCAGGGCGCTGTTCCCGTAAAGGAGCCTTATCAGAAGAGAACCTCCCACGGCATGATTCTCGGCGAAAACGGCGAGAAGATGAGTAAGTCCCGCGGAAACGTCGTCAACCCTGACGATATTGTGAACGAATTTGGCGCGGATACGCTCCGCACCTATGAAATGTTCATCGGCGCATTTGAACTGTCAGCTGCCTGGTCGCAGGAGGGCGTCCGCGGATGCCGCAAATTCCTGGAGCGCGTATGGAAGCTGCAGGATATGCTTTCAGAGGAAAGCGGTTACAGCAAGGCGCTCGAGACCCGGATGCACCAGACCATCAAGAAGGTCAGCTCCGATTACGAGAACCTGAAGTTCAATACCGCCATTGCCGCGATGATGTCGCTTGTCAACGACTTCTACCGTGCAGGATCCGTAACAAAGGGAGAGCTCCGGGCACTGCTTCAGCTGCTGAATCCCGTCGCGCCGCATATGACAGAGGAAATCTGGGAAGCGCAGGGCTTCGAGGGAAGAGTCTATCAGTCCGAATGGCCCGAGCATGACGAAGAGAAGACCATTGAAGATACGATCGAGATCGGTATTCAGGTCAACGGAAAAGTCAGAGGAAATGTCGTCATTGCAAGGGATGCGGACAAGGATACGGCGATCGCAGCCGCGAAGGAGGCGCTCGGAGACCGGCTCACAGGAAATATCGTCAAGGAAATCTATGTTCCCGGACGGATTGTCAACCTGGTTGTCCGGTAATTCCTGAAGAAGGAGCCATTCGTCACTTTTCGTATCAGATAAACGGAAGGAATCAGACTTCATGAAAAAAACAGAGATAGAAGAACAGGAAATCCGTGAAGAACTTCAGCCTGCAGAAAACA
>CAMOZF010000228.1 GCA_946630765.1 uncultured Lachnospiraceae bacterium
TCGTCGGCGATACGATGGGTAAATATCATCCCCACGGCGACAGCTCGATCTACGAAGCGCTGGTTGTGCTCTCGCAGGACTTCAAAAAGGGAATGGCGCTGGTGGACGGCCACGGAAACTTCGGCTCGATCGAGGGCGACGGCGCGGCGGCCATGCGTTATACGGAGGCCCGCCTGAAGAAATTCACGCAGGACGTCTATCTGAAGGACCTCGACAAGAATACGGTCGATTTTGTCCCGAACTTTGACGAGACCGAGAAGGAGCCGGCGGTGCTTCCTGTCCGGATTCCGAATTTCCTCGTCAACGGCTCCGAGGGCATCGCGGTCGGTATGACCACCTCGACGCCGCCGCACAATCTTTCGGAAGTCATTGACACGATGGAGCATTATATGGACCATCCGGAGGCCTCGACGGAGGAGCTTCTTTCCTTCCTTCACGGCCCGGACTTCCCGACCGGCGGCATCGTCATCAATAAATCCGACCTGCCGGAGATCTACGAGACCGGAAAAGGCCGGCTTCGGATCCGCGGAAGAGCGGAGATCGTGCCCGCGAAGAAGCGCAGCGAAAAGGACCGGATCGTCATCAGCGAGATCCCCTATACGATGATCGGGGCCGCGATCGGCAAATTCCTTTCGGATGTTGCGGATCTCGTGGAAAAGAAGGTCTTCCCGGACATCGCGGATATCTCGAACCAGTCCGGCAAGGACGGCATAAGGATCATTCTGGAGCTGAAAAACGGCGCGGACGCCGAGAAAATCCTTCAGGGCCTTTACAAGAAGACGAAGCTCGAGGACACCTTCGGCGTCAACATGCTCTGCATCGTGGACGGAAAGCCTGAGGTTCTGGGGCTTTCGGGGATTCTCCGGGAGAACCTGAAGTTCCAGAAGGAACTGAACCGCAGAAAATATACGACGCTTCTCGACAAGGAGCTTGCGAAGAAGGAGATTCAGGAAGGCCTGATCCGTGCGGTCGACGTGATCGACCTGATCATCGAGATCATCCGCGGATCCAAAAGGCTGCAGGACGCCAAGGACTGCCTCGTCAATGGCAATACGGCGCCTGTGACCTTCAAGTCGAAGGCTTCGGAAAAGGCCGCGAAGGAGCTCCGCTTTACCGAGAACCAGGCACAGGCGATTCTGGACCTGCGGCTTGCGAAGCTGATCGGACTCGAGATCCTTGCGCTTCAGCAGGAGCACAAGGAAACCCTCGCAAAGATCCGGCAGTATGAAAAGATCCTGAAGAGCGAAAAGGAGCTGATGCGTGTGATCAAGGCGGATCTGGAGCAGATCCGGAAGGACTACGCGCTCGACCGGAAAACCGAGATCATCGACGCCGAGGAGGCCGTCTACGAGGAGGAGCCGGAGAAGATCCTTCCGGTCGTCTTCACGATGAACCGCTTCGGATACTGCAAGATGTACGAACTGCCGGTTTACGAGAAAAACCGTGAGGCCATCGACGAGGAAGCCCGGGAAAAGGTCTTCTGTATGAGCAATTCCCGGATCTGCATCTTCACGGATACGGGCGCCTGCCACCAGCTGAAAATGAAGGATGTTCCGCTGAGCAAACTGAAGGACAAGGGCATTCCGGTCGATAATATTTCTAATTATGACTCCGCGAAGGAGGAGATCCTTCTGATCGATTCGTTTGAGAATTTGAAGGATAAAATCTTGCTATTTGCGACGTCTCATGCTATGATAAAAAGAGTTGAGGCCTCGGAGTTTGATTCGGTCAAGAAAACGATCGCCGCGACCAAGCTCATGGATGGGGACCGGCTTCTCTATATTGGCGAGGCCCGCGGGACGGATACGGTGCTTGTGACGAGCGAAAAGAATGTTCTTCGCTTCAAGACCGAGGAGATCTCGCTTTACAAGAAGACCTCCGTCGGCGTCCGTGGACTGAAGCTCCAGGAGGGCGAGACGGTTGAAAAGGTATACGATTTTGATCCGGGCGCGAAATTCCTGGTCAAGATCGGCAATAAACGCGTTAATCTTGCAGAAGTCAGGCTGAAAAAGCGTGACGGCAAACCTGAACATATCAAGTGACACAGGAGGATGAGTTCAAATGGCTGACGACAACAGAAATCTCGAGGATCAGTTAAATATTCTTTTTGACGGCTTCGATGATGACGAAGAAGAAGAGATCCGCGTCGCCGCGGAGGAAAAAGCACAGGAAGTCCGTAAGGCTGCGGCTGCTTCGGCTGAAACCCATGATGCGGTGAATCAGGCGAAGGAGGAAGCACCGGCTTTCACGATTCCTTCTCTGAATCTTAATGAACTGCAGAAATCTGCAGAAGCTGCGCCCGCTGCTCCTGTATTTGAAACCGCACCGAAGAAAGCACCGGAAGGCAAGGGCCCCGGCGATTTCCCGAAGGAGTCCAGAAAACCGCAGGCGCCCGTCATCGACGACGCTGCGATTGAAACACAGGAACGCCGCCTGAATTTTGATGATTTTGACTCTGTAATCCCCGAAGAGGACGACGATGAAGCGCCGGTGATCTACGAAGAACCCGCGCCGAATAAGAAAGCTGAGCCCGCTGCTTCGGACGCCGCATTTGTCTTTGACCCGATCCAGGAGGACGAGGGCAAGGCAGACGAATTCGAGGACTTCGACCTTTCCGACGAGCCGGAAGAGGATGAGGACGTCGAAACGCCCGCGCAGGCTGCAAGAAAGAAACGCGAACAGGAAAAGTCCAACCGCCAGAATCTGAAATCTGTCAATCAGAAGAGCAGAAAGGATCCGCAGGCCGTCACCCGTGAGGAGATGAGAAAGGAATCGATCCGCTTCTGGATCTTTACGGCAATTGTCGCGCTGATCGTTGCAGCGGCTGTGCTGTTCATTCTCAATAACCGCGGCATTATCAAGCTGTTCGACCGCGAGAAGGCGCCGGAGACGACGACCACCGAAGAGACGACGACAGAAGAGACCACAACTGCGGAAACAACGACGGAAGCAACCACTGAAGAGACCACGACGACGGCTGAAGAGACCACAACGGCCGAAGAAACCACAACGGAGTCTGAAGCGCCTGCAGAAGACGCCGGTCCGGAAGCGGTTCTCAACAACTACTCCAATATGTTTATCGTCAGAGACGTTGTCGGCGAGAACCTGGTCGACACGCTGAAGGTACGTAACGCTGCATCAACGGAAGGCACGACGATTCTCGGACTGCTGAAGCCTTTCGAGGGCGGCGAAATCCTGGAGGATCAGGGCGAATGGCTGCATGTCTTCACGAGCGGCATCGACGGCTACATCAGCAAGGCCTATGCATTTACCGGCGAGGAAGCGACGGCGATCGCTGCCGAGCATGCAATCGAGAGCGTTAAGGTCACGGCCGAGAACACGCTGAACCTGAAAACCGCCGCAAGCGCGGACGCGGACGACATCGATACGGTGAAGCCCGGTACGGTTCTTGTCCTGCTGGATGAGGAAGGCGATTACTACCGCGTACGCTACGGTGATGTGGCGGACGGCTATATCGCGAAGGAGAATGTGAAGAAGGGCTATTACCTGAAGGAAGCGCAGATTTATTATCCGGAATAAGCCAAGAAACCGCTTGACAATTCAGGAAAAACCGATTATACTACTTTGGTGCGTCTCTTTAAGGAGAGGCGCGCCAAAACAGGATGAAATATGCTGATAGATCTTTCGGGCGCGCAGCCGCAAAAAGAAGCGACAAGAGAATACAGTGTGACCTATGAAGGGCAGGAAGCCGCAGGCTATCCGGTCGCAGATGCACCGGCGTTTGCGCTTCAGCTGAAAAAGGACCGCGGATATCTCTTCACGGCTTCGGGGGAAGGAAAGGCAACACTTGAGATTCCCTGCGGAAGATGCTTAAGGCCCGTCAGCACTGAAGTCCTGTTCTCACTGGACCGTTCCTTTG
>CAMOZF010000229.1 GCA_946630765.1 uncultured Lachnospiraceae bacterium
GGAGAAGCCCGGCTCTCCCGGGACATTGTGCTCTCGGGGACAGAGAACAAACGGCTTTTCGTTGATGTGGAGCGTTCGCGCTGTCTTCGGCTCCTCGTGGACGGCAAAGAATATCCGCCGCTTTCCCCGCAGACAATATCCACGCCCTCGACATTTGAAATCACCGGCGTCGGAGACGGAAAGCACCTTTTCACCTTCCTGTCGGACAACAGCTATCCGGGCCTTCCGCGTACGGATATCCTGATGTCCAGCGCCGCGACCGACGAGACCCAGACGAACTGGAACGGACTCCTTGGTTTTCTGCGGCTTCGAATGGAGGAACGGGTATTTATCCGGACGCTTACCATCTCTTCGGAGATCCGGGACGGCGTCCTCACAGCGGACCTGGAGATCGACGCCAAAGAGCCCTTCCGAGGCACGGCGGTCATTTCCTCTGAGGCGCTAACCGCCCCGGTTTCAGTGCCCGTACAGGAAGGCGGGAACCATTTCACCCTCACAAATCTCCGCCCGGATCTTCGACTGTGGTCTCCTGAAGATCCCGGGCTGTACCGTTTTGATGCCGTCCTTCGCGGAAGCGCTGATACGGCAGCGGTTTTCTCCGTCACGACCGGTTTCCGCAGCATTTCTTCCTCAAAGGAGGGACATCTTCTTCTGAACGGACATCGAATCTTCCTCTTCTCCGAGGCAAACTGTGCCGTTTTCCCGGAAACCGGACATCCGCCGATGACGGTTCCGGAATGGGAAGACATTCTGATGCGTTACCGCGCCTACGGAATCAACTGTATGCGTTTTCATTCACATACGCCGCCGGAAGCCGCGTTTTCCGCCGCGGACCGGCTCGGGATGCTGATGCAGCCTGAACTTTCCTGCTGGAATCCGACGGACGCCTTTGAACAGGATGAAGCATATTTCTATTATCGGGATGAGCTCTCTGGCATCCTCAGGATGCTGTCAAATCACCCCTCCTTTGTGATGCTGAGTCTCGGAAACGAGCTGCACGCAGGAGAAAAGGGCCACCGGCGGATGGACGCGCTGCTTCATCTCGCGCGCGGGCTGGACCCCTTCAGACTCTACGCAAACGGCTCAAATGTACATTACGGCGCGATCGGATGCGATCCCGAAAGCGACTTCTTTGCCTCCCAGAAATACTATGATCTTCCGCTTCGCGGGACCTTCGCCGATATGGAGGGACACATCAACGAGACTTATCCCTCAACGGACAAATGCTATGACGAAGCGATGGCCGCCCTTCGGAAGGAATACCGAAAGCCGGTGATTTCCTTCGAGGTCGGGCAGTTTGAAGTGCTTCCGGATTTTCAGGAGCTTTCGGATTTTCAGGGCGTAACAATTCCCGGCAATTACCGCGCGATTCTCGAACGCGCAGAAAAAGCCGGGATTTCGAAGGATGAATGGCGGCGCATGGTTGAGGCGACGGGAACGCTTTCCCGGATCTGCTACCGTGAAGAAGCGGAGGCGGCGCTTCGGACCGAAGGCCTGTCCGGCATTTCCTTCCTCGGTCTGCAGGATTTTCCGGGCCAGGGAACCGCGCTTGTCGGAATGATGAACGCGCATCTTCAGCCGAAGCCGTATGATTTCGCGAAGCCGGAGCATTTTGCGGCTTTCCTGCGGCCGGTACTTCCGCTGGCGCTGCTTCCGCGCTATACGTATTTCGCGGGAGATGAAATTCCGCTTCTGGTGAAGCTCGCTAACTACAGTGAAAAGCCGGTACATGGACCGCTTCGGATCCGTCTACTCGGAATAGAGACTGCGGAAATCTCCCGGGAAGATGTTTTTGCGCCTCCGGGCGGGCTGACGTCTCTTGGCACATTCACGCTACCAGCGCCGGATATCGAACGTGCCTGCGCGCTTTCCCTGGAGATTCGGATCGGCAGCCATGTGAATACCTATCCGCTCTGGGTTTATCCGAAGACGCGCCCCGTGCTTCCTCCGGACGTCTATGAGACGCGGCAGCTGGACGATTTGGCGCTTGATCTTCTGCGCGCCGGCAAAAAGGTTTTCCTCGCGCCGGATTCCGACCGTGAAAGCATGCCGAACTCAATCAAGGGACAGTTTTCCACGGACTTCTGGTCCGTCGGAACATTCCCCTCGCAGGAAGGCGGCATGGGCCAGCTGATCGACGAGACACATCCCGTATTCCGGGATTTTCCGACCTCCTTCCATACGGACTGGCAGTGGTGGCCGATGGCATCACAGCGGGCACTCATCCTGCCGCGGCGCATGAAAACCATCGTCGCGGAGTTGGACAGCTTTGCCTTCCTCCGTCCGATGGCGCAGCTTTTTGAGTGTCGGGTCGGAAAAGGCAGACTTTTCTTCTCGTCACTCGGTCTTCACAAGCTTCAGCAGTATCCGGAAGCCACGGCGCTGCTGTCGTCGATTTACCGCTATACAGGGTCGCCGGAATTTGAGCCGACAGAAGAACTGACAGAGGGAGAAGCAAAACAGCTTCTGTAACAGATGTGCTGCCGCTTCTCCCTCCATTCAACGTCCTATCATACCGTTACGAATTTCATAGTGCCCGGAACGTAAATTACGGGGACAGGTTTTCACACCTGTCCCCGTCAGTTTTTATCTCAACTGTTCAAAGGTAATGCACTTCGGTTCAACGATTTCGTAATACGACTGATCACTGTAGAGGTGTGTTCTCTGCATCAGGGTAAGAATATTCTTCGCGTTCCGCTCAAGATGCGCTCTTGTGATCACGCCCTCTTTGAGGCCTTCGAGAACGCGCTCGTAGTCCGCATGCTCGCCCGGCTCGATCAGGTCATTCTGCGCAAGGACACAGACGGCGGCATCGGACTTGCCGTACTTCATCTCCGCGCCCGAAGCAAGCATTGACGAAAGATCCGATGTGGTGAGCCAGTCGGTCATGACCATGCCCTTGAAGCCCCATTCATCGCGAAGAAGATGCGTCACCGAGTCGGTGTTGTTGGCCGCATGGACGCCGTTCACGAGGTTATAGGAGGTCATCAGCGACATCGGCTGGGATTCCTCGACCGTGATCTGGAAGTTCCGGGCATAAATCTCGCGGATCGCGCGCTCTGAAATGTGCGAATTCGTGAACATCCGGTTGTCTTCCTGATTATTGGCAAGGAAATGCTTGATCGTCGTGCCGAAGCCGGGATGCTTCTGGACGCCCTTCGTATCGGCCGCGGCGCATTTTCCGGCAAGAAGCGGATCCTCCGAGTAATACTCGAAGTTTCTGCCGCACAGCGGATTCCGGTGAATATTCATGCCGGGCGCAAGCCACAGGGTCGCGCCGAACTCTTCCATCTCGGTGCCGACAATGTCGCCCATGTTCTCGATCAGCTCCAGATTCCAGGAGGAAGCAAGCGTCGTTGCGATCGGAATCGCCGTCGTATACTGGTAGTGGTGGATTCCCTCCAGCGAACCGTCATCCTTCTTTCCGTCCATACCGCCGAAGCCGACGGCCGTACCGTCCGGAAGTTCGATGTACTCCGGGGTAAGACGCAGTCCGGCAGGACCGTCGCAGAGCTCCATCTGCTTTAAGCCGTGCAGTTCTTCGAGCTTTCCACTGGTCTCTCCTGCCGCGCCGGGAAGCGTCTTTGCCGCTGCGCCGAGGACGGAATTGAAGCCCACATTATCGACTGAATTTCCGACCATCAGATAGGCCAGTTCTTCATCGCTGAGCTGTGAAATGAAGTCGTCAAGTGTTACCGCGCCCGAAACCACCTCGTCAAACTGCAGCACATGGTCAAATTCCTTCTTCGGAAGGACCGCCCCGATTTCGGGATAGCAGGCCTCTTCCGTGCGGATCGCCGAAGGATCCAGCGTCAGTTTCGGCGCATTTGCAAGCTCTTCCGCTTCGTTCGGCGCCGTATAATGATTGCCGGCAGGC
>CAMOZF010000230.1 GCA_946630765.1 uncultured Lachnospiraceae bacterium
GGAACATGAGCATTACGGCAATAGCGCCAAAAAGCCCGAGCTCCTCACAGATGATGGAGAAGATCATATCATTCTGCGCCTCAGGGATAAATCCCATCTTCTGCATGCTCTCTCCGAGCCCTTTTCCGAATTTCTCCGCTCCTTCTGAAAGCTCCGTCGAAGCGTCCGAAAGCGAATTTCCCGCCTCCTCGAAGCCCGAAAGGTCGCGGATCAGTTCGGAAAGCGCTGACAGCTTCTCCTCCTTCAGCTCCGAAAAGAGGCCGCTCAGGACAATCGTTTCGCAGAATTCAATCTTACAGTTCTCCGTATGACAGCTGATCTCAAAGACTTCCGGAAAGGTGTTGCCTTCCTCCGTTTCCTCCGCCTTTTCCTCCGTCTTTTCCTCCGTCTTTTCCTCTACCTCTTCCGCTGCCACGCCGTCTTCAGGCTCCTCCGCATCCTTCAGCGCATCTTCAATCCCGTCGAGCGCCTTCAGCGCGTCCTTTGCCGCCTCGAGTCCGATGCATTCCTCCACTGCAGGCATTGAAAAGCCGAGCACCATCCGGTTTCCGGAAAGCTCCATGATCTCGCCGTTTTCCGCTTCGATATCGCTGAAGCGCTCTTCTGGAAGCATCATCATGGAAAGAAACACATAGGGAACCGGCGCCTCAACTTCCCGCCCGTCGATGCGGACGGATTCCCTACTGAGGTTCTCATATTCAAAGCGGATCCTGAGATCGCCGCTCTTTCCGGAAAGATCCCCGGGCAGGATTTCTTCTCCGTCCAGAAAATACCGGATTGTCCCGGAAAACGGCAGCTTCGAGACGTCCGAATTCTCCTCCATATCCTCGCCTTCCAGCTTCCTTTTGGCGGAAAGCGGGCTTCCGGAGGCGTCGGTTTTTACCGTAATGACTGCTTTTTTATCCGCTTCAGCAGTAGTGTCCACCGCTTCTTCCTGCGCCGCAGCAGTTTCTTTTGCCGCTGTCTTCGTCTCTTCCTGCGCGGCTTCCGACTCTGCCGCAGCTTCTTCCGCGCCGGTTTCGACCGCCGCCGTCCCTTCTCCGCAGCCGCAGAACAGCGGTAAAAGAAGAAGCACAAGCATGAGCAGCGGCACCGGAAGCTTCCTTCCGATCGCCTTCAGACAGGGACCTAAATTCTTCAGTTTGGATGAGAAACACTTTTTCATATCATAAACCTCGTTATTCGACATTTTTCAGGGCTTCCGTCTTGGGAATCCGGCTGATTCTCCGGTACTCAAATACCGCGACGACCGCGTAGCTGCAGAGCCCGAAGGCGAGCATTTTGACGTAGACGTCACCGGAAAGGATGAAGGGAATCCAGCCCGTCATCCGCACGCGAATCATGATCCGAAACACCGTTGTCAACAGAAACACCTCAATCGGAATCGACCCCGCCATCAGGACGACGACCACCAGAGAGGTCACGAGAACATACAGCCGTCCAAGCTCCCGGTTCGTAAAGCCGAGGATTTTCGACATCGAGATCGCGGCCGCGTTTTTCTCGATGATGGTCTTCGAGATCAGGTAGATCAGGATCACATACATCAGGATCGCGAACACGTCCAGAATGCTCATCATGCTGCCCATGGAGATTTCCAGCTGCCGCGAGACCTTGGAGAGCGTCTCAAAATCCACGCGCTGCCCGATGTATTTTTCGTCAATATCCGTGATCTCCGTGTCGGAAAAATAGCCGCTGTAGGCGTCCTTTCCGAGCTCGAAGCGTTCATTCAGCGCTTCCTGCGACATAAATACACAAAGCGCGCCCGAATAGGGATAGATGCCCGCGACCTCGAATTCGTACAGGTCCCCGTCGTATTTTTCCTTCAGCTTCAGGGTATCGCCTTCGGAAATCAGTCGTTTTTCCGCGAGCGACTGTGAGACGTAGACCTCCGATCCGGCAAAGTCCAGATCCACAAAGCGGCTGTCCTTCGAGATGCCGTAGAGAAGGATTTCCTCGTCCTTCATGCCCGGCTCCGTGACCGTATCCAGGGACCAGGCGCTGAATTTCTCGGCGCTTTCATTGTCCGTCTCTGTCGCCTTTTTGAAAAGCATCATCTGCAGTAGGCTTTCAAGCTGATGGTCCCTGTCCACGGCATTTTCCGGCAGTTTCAGAATGTACTGGTGACTGCTCAGCATGTTGTCCGGCAGCGCCTCGGTGTAATTTTTCAGGACACTCGGGAACATCAGGCCGAAAAGCAGCAGGAAGTTTGCGAACAGGATTCCGGCCGCGAGCAGCAGGTAACTGCTCATATTCTGGAAAATAATGCGCAGGCGGAAGCGTGAGAAGAACGGAATCTTCCGGTTGAGCCGCACGACGCCGCGGCTTCTGTGTTTTTTCAGATCCCGCCGGAGGAATTTCAGCGGCGAGAGCCGAAGCTTCCAGGAAAGTACGCTCAGATTGACGACGAGCATCGAAACGATCGGGATCAGCGTGGTTTCGATCAGCGCCTCGGTGGACCATCTGGTCTCATAGGTCGGCAGAGAATAGCTGCCGTAGTACAGATTCGCGTTGACATTTTTCATCACCGTGTATCCGAGGATATTTCCAAGGAGCGCGGCGCTCAGCGTGACCAAAACGGGCAGCGTCATGTAGTGGCGGATCAGCTCGGACTTTCTGTAGCCACTCGCCCGAAGCGTTCCGATCACCGTGGATTCCTTCGTGATCGTGCTTGAGACCGTGACCGCAAAGACAAAGGCGATAATCACATTGACTGCCACAAGGAAAATCGTCATCATCGCCCGGTCGCCGCCCATGTCCTTCCCGGTGAAGCGAATCGCCTGATTCTGATAGCTCGGGCAATAGGCGGACAGCGACACAATCCCGTGGAGCGCGTCCGAAAATTCCTCGGAGCGGCTGTTTTCCGCTGTTTCATCCAGCGGCTCCGTCTCATATTTCCAGGCGTAGCAGTACTGAAGAAGGTCCGTGTCGAAAGCCTGAAAATCGCTGTCCGAGACGACGGCGACGCCGAACTGCTTCGCGTCAAACATCATGTCGCTGTTATTTTCGAACATCGTACTGTAATCGGAAAGCGCCACGAGACCGCTGATCGTAAAGGCTTCGCCCGTTGCTTCCAGACACAGCTGATCTCCGGGCCTCAGTCCGTTATTGTCCGCGTACATCCGGTCGACGGCGATTTCACCGGGCTTTTCGGGAAGCCTTCCCTGCATCGTGCAGGCGAGATTGACGTCCCTGCGGCTTTTGAAAATTCGAAGCTTGGAGCCGTTTGTCAGGCGTCTGTCCGTGTAGAAAAGTTCATACAGGCGGACCCCGAGCTTTTCGACTGCCTCGTGCTGGCGCGCGCTCAGACGCTTTTCCGCCGTGAAATGGCCGTTTTCGATCTGATACTTTTCGAAGCTTTCCTCGTAGGCCGCGATCATGCTGATGTCGGCCACGAGAAAGCCTGAAATTTCCGCAATCGACAGCACGAGAAGCAGGAAGATCACGAGGTATTTTCCAAAATCAGACCGAAGCTCCCGAAGGTGCCGTTTTCTCAGGGGATTCTTTACCATTCCAGCTCCTCCGCACGAAGTCGTCCTTCATTTTCCTTCCTTGAGCGGACCTTCCCGTCGCGGAGCCGGACAACGACGTCGGCCATTTTGCCGATGGCTTCATTGTGCGTCACCATGACGATCGTATTGCCGTAAATCCGGTTCACCTTCTCGATCAACGAAAGGATCTCGCGTGAGGTATTGTAGTCGAGCGCGCCCGTCGGCTCGTCGCACAGAAGGATGTCCGGGTTCTTCACGATCGCCCGCCCGATCGAGCAGCGCTGCTGCTGACCGCCGGAAAGCTGATTCGGCGCCTTGTCCGCGTGCTTTGAAAGCCCCAGATTCTCCAGAAGCTCATCGACGTCGAGCGGCTTCTTCGAAAGGTAG
>CAMOZF010000231.1 GCA_946630765.1 uncultured Lachnospiraceae bacterium
ATGAAGTGGTCGCGATCAGCGATATCTACTTCCGTCTCCTGGATGTGATGAAGCCCGAGAATGAGGTGCAGCCGCTTTCGGAAAGCGGTATGACCGGCATCGGCTGGGCCGGCTCCGGTGGAGAGGCGACGGCGATCCTCAATGAGGATTACCTGGCCGCGGACGGTATTGAAAATGTCAACAAGGTACTTGAGGAGATTGAAAACGGCAATATCTCGCATGTGAAGTTCGTCGAACTGAATGCATGCCCGGGCGGCTGCGTCGGCGGTGTTCTGACCGTTCAGAACCCCTTTATCGCGAAGGCCCGGATCCGGACCGTCAGCCGGTGTCTGCCGATGGCGGCGAATTTCCCGGATCCCGACGAAGAGTATATTCCCGCGGATTTCCTTTTTGATGAGATGCCGGCCTATGTTCCGGTATCAAGGCTTTCGCCGAACTTTGCGGAGTCGATGCGGATGATGGGAGAGATCCAGAGAATCCGTGCGACGCTACCCGGAATCGACTGCGGAGCCTGCGGCGCGCCGACCTGCCGTGCACATGCCGAGGATGCGGTCCGCGCCGGTAAACGTACGGTGGTCTGTCCCTTTGCAGACCGGCTTGGAGGTGGAAAATGACAGTTTCCGAACTTCTGCAGCACGGCTTTAAGGAAGTAGCGCTTCCGGATCCGGAGCGGGAGATTGACGGCGTCTACATCGGCGATCTGCTGTCGTGGGTCATGGGCAGAGCCCAGGCCGACAACGCCTGGATCACGATCATGTCCAATATCAACGTGATCGCGGTTGCGACGCTTGCGGACACGGCGGTTGTCATTCTTTCCGAGGATGTGGAGCTGCCCGGGGATATCGTGCAGCAGGCCGTCGCGAAGGGCATCAACGTCGTCCGCACCGAAAAACCGTCCTACGAAGCAGCGATCGCGCTGTACGAGCTTCTGAAATGAGCCGCTATACCTACGATCTGCATGTTCATTCCTGTCTGTCGCCCTGCGCGGATAACGACAATACGCCGAATAATCTCGCGGGGATGGCGACGCTGAACAATATTCAGATCATGGCGCTGACGGATCACAACAGCTGCAGAAACTGTCCGGCATTCTTCACGGCCGCGAAACGCTACGGCATCGTCCCGATTCCCGGGATGGAGCTGACGACGTCGGAGGATATCCACGTCATCTGCCTGTTTCCGAGCCTGGAGCTTGCGCTTTCATTCAATGATGAAGTCGACAGCCGGCGGATTCGATACAAAAACGACAAAGACATTTTCGGCGATCAGCTGATCTTGAACGGTGAAGATGAACTGATCGGTGAAGAAGAGGATTTTCTCACCAACGCGACGACGATTTCCTATGACGAGGTTCCGGAGATCGTAGCACGTTACGAGGGCGCCTGTTATCCGGCCCATATCGACCGGGAGGCGAACGGGGTCATCGCGATCCTCGGCACCCTGCCGGAGGAGCCGGACTTCCCGACCGTGGAGCTGCATTTTGCGAAAAACGTCGACAGCTACACGAAGGAGTTCGGACTTCAGAATAAACGCATTGTCATTAGCTCCGATGCGCATTATCTTGAGGCCCTCCGGGAGGAAAACGATTCGATTGAGATCCCGGACGAGCCGTACAGCTCGGCACTTGTCAGAGAGAATCTGATCCGGATTCTCCGGGGAGAGAAATTATGAAGGAATTATCGCTGAACATTCTGGATATTACGGAGAATTCCGTAAAAGCCGGTGCCAGCCTCACGTCGATCATCATCGAGGAGAAGGGCAATGTCCTGACGCTTCGCATCGAGGACGACGGCAAGGGCATGTCGGAGGAGATCCTGAAGGGCGTAACCGATCCGTTCTACACCACCCGTACGACGCGAAAGGTCGGACTCGGGCTTCCGCTTCTGAAGCTCGCGGCCGAGCAGACGGGGGGAGAGATGACGATCAGCTCCGTCAGTGCAGAGGACAATCCTGCCGAGCACGGCACGAAGGTGAAGGCGGTATTCTATAAGGACAGCATCGATTTTACGCCCCTCGGGGACGTGGTATCGTCGCTGACAACGCTGATCCAGGGACATCCCGACACGGACTTCCTGTTCCGGCATACCCGGGAGGGATCGGCGGACAAAGACCTTTCAGTGGAAATGGACACGAGAGAGCTCAGAGAAGTGCTCGGCGAGGATGTTCCGCTGAATGACTACGAGATCATCAAATGGATCGAGGGCTATTTGTACGAACAGTACAACGATCCGGTTGATCAATTATAAAGCACCTAATTTATCAGGAGGAAGCACACTATGAAATCTTTGGCAGAGCTCCAAAAGATTAAGGAGAGAATGAAGGACAGAGTCGTCCTTCGAGAGGGAACTGGCGATATCCGTGTCGTTGTCGGTATGGCGACCTGCGGTATTGCTGCCGGCGCTCGACCCGTTCTGAATGAGTTCGTAAAGGATGTCAGCGAGGAAGGCCTTTCTGACAAGGTTACGGTTTCTCAGACAGGATGTATCGGCATCTGTCAGTATGAGCCGGTTGTTGAGGTTTTCGAAGCCGGCAAGGACAAAGTGACTTATGTCAAAATGAACTCCGAGAAGGCTAAAGAAGTCGTCGAGAAACATCTGAAGGGCGGCAAGGTGATCGAAGAGTACACCATCGGCGCTTATCAGGTATAAGGGGAGGTAAGGGAATGGTACGTTCACAAGTATTAATCTGCGGTGGTACCGGCTGTACCTCTTCAGGCAGCCCGAAACTGCAGGCAGAATTTGAAAAGCAGATCGAACTGAACGGTCTTCAGGACGAAATCAAGCTCGTCCGTACCGGCTGCTTCGGCCTCTGCGCATTAGGCCCGGTTGTTATCGTTTATCCGGACGGCACCTTCTACAGCCGTGTAGAAGAAAAGGATGTTCAGGAGATCGTCGAAGAGCATCTTCTGAAGGGACGTCCCGTGGAACGTCTTGTCTATGCCGATACCGGTGAAGAGAGCACAAAAGCAAAAGTTGAGACGGCGCTCAATGAGACGAAGTTCTACAAGGCTCAGCACCGTGTCGTTCTCCGTAACTGCGGTGTGATCGATCCTGAGAATATTGATGAATATATCGCAATGGACGGCTATGCTGCCCTTGGCAAGGTCCTGACCGAGATGACGCCTGAAGACGTTATCAAGTGCATCACGGATTCCGGCCTCAGAGGAAGAGGCGGCGGCGGATTCCCGACCGGCCGTAAGTGGTCTCTCTGCGCACCAAACAAGGCGCCGCAGAAGTATGTTGTATGTAACGCCGACGAAGGCGACCCGGGTGCATTCATGGACCGTTCCGTTCTGGAAGGCGATCCGCACTGCATCATCGAAGCAATGACGATTGCCGGCTATGCAATCGGCGCAACGAAGGGCTTTGTCTATGTCCGTGCGGAGTATCCGATTGCCGTTAAGCGTCTTTCGATCGCGATCGCACAGGCAAGAGAATACGGACTCCTCGGCAAGAACATCTTTGATTCCGGCTTTGATTTCGATCTTCAGATCCGTCTCGGCGCAGGCGCATTCGTCTGTGGTGAAGAGACCGCGCTGATGACCTCCATCGAAGGCAACCGTGGTGAGCCGCGTCCGCGTCCGCCGTATCCGGCAGTTCGTGGTCTCTACAATTCTCCGACCGTTGAGAATAACGTTGAAACCTTCGCAAATATTCCGCAGATCATTTTAAAGGGCGCTGACTGGTTCGCTTCCATGGGTACCGAGAAGTCCAAGGGAACCAAGGTCTTCGCACTCGGCGGAAAGATCGAGCACACCGGCCTTGTTGAAATCCCGATGGGCACCCCGCTTCGTACGATCATCGAAGACATCGGCGGCGGCATCCCGAACGGCAAGAAGTTCAAGGCAGTTCAGACCGGCGGTCCTTCAGGC
>CAMOZF010000232.1 GCA_946630765.1 uncultured Lachnospiraceae bacterium
CGCTCGCTCGGAATGACACGGTTTGGTTAAACCGGGGCGCTGAGCGCCCGCAGCTTCTCAATAATTTTCACCATCGCAAAGGTATCAAGCGCGCAGTATCGGAGCATTTCCGATCTGAGCGCTTCTTTTTCTGCACCCGAAAGCCGGAGGAGCATCGGAAAAGCGTCCGCGGCCTCCTGTCCCTGCGAAACCCCGGAAAGACTGCCGTAATTCAGCGAATCATCGTCCGGGAACAGCGCAGGAAGCACATTTTTCAGGGAATATGACCCACGCATCCGGCGGTCATAGATCTTTTTCTCCTTGAATACGGGCATCAGATCCACAATGTGCTCGTTCATCTTCTTCAGATGCTCTGCATGTGCCGGGTAAAGCGCCGCAAGCTCCGAAATCCGCTTCTTCTCATAGGACGAGTTGTAGACCAGAATACAGGCATCCGCGGGAATATCCGCGCACAGTGCTTCCGAAAGCCCTCTTCTCGGGTCCTCCTGCGGTTCTCCGAGGTATTCCCTGTGCCCGATCGTCCCGTCCGGCTTCTCAAAATGCAGCGAATACTGGAAGACAATCGTTTCAAAGGGCTTCGTCCCCGGGTACACCGGCACTGCCGGCTGGAAAGCCTCAAAATCGAGGAAATACAGCGGTTTCCACAAATTGTGCAGAAATTCCCGCACAGCGTCCAGATCCGCCTGTAAGGGCCGTTTTTCGAGCTCACACAGCACCTGAAGCGCTGCCGCATCGGATAGTCCGGGGATGGTCCGAAGACCTTGTCCGGGCACATCCGACGGAATCACGAGATCCGAAAAGCCGCGTTTTCCTTCCCGGTACAGCTGCGCCTTGTCGGAGAGCGGCGTTGATGAAAGCGTGAACACATGGTTTTTCGGGAGGTCTTTTCCGCAGTCCTGAAAACACATGCAGTCATAGGGGGAGAAACAGCCCTCCGAAAGCGTCCTCATCGGGAGCCTGTCCTGGGCACAGTAGATCCTGAGTGCAGCAATCCGGTCCCGGATCCAGGACATTTTCTTTTTCATCTCTCCCGTGAGATCCATTTCCCTGAAAAATGACGCAGGGTCCACGTTCTCCTTTTCCGGCAGGCGGTAGTCTTTGTTGATATAGAGCACCGCCGCTTTTTTCACGCGGAAGCCGGCCATCCGGAGAATATAGTACTGATACGCGAGATCCTCTCTCGAAGAAGCCGAGACGTGAGACGCAGATTTCACCATGTAAAGCTCCGTTCTCCCGTCCTCCCGCACCCGCAGAATGTCCATCAGACAATAACAGTTCTGAAAGGAAAGCGCCGCGTGGGTAAGGGTCTGTTCTCCTTTTCCGGAGGACAGAAGCGCCCTGGTTTTTTCCTCCATCGCGCTGTACTCGCCGTGCGAAATCGCGACAGCGCCCGGAAACCTTGCAGCCGCAAGCTCTCTTGCCGTCCGGCTCATGGAAACCGCCTGCTCCCGGATCTCGGGGTCCGGAAAGTTTTCTCTTCGGTTCACCCGAAGCCACAGCATTTTCGGACACTGCAGTCCGTTCAGATACCGTGTCCTTGTCAGAAAAAGCGGAGGCCTCCTGTTTTCATTTCCGTTCAAACCCGTCACTGCTTTTGTCCCTTTCATTGCGCTGTCTTCAGCGCGGAATCTGCTGTTCCAATCTCTTCCTCCGCGTGTTCACTGAGGAACCAGGCCAGAAGGTCGTTCACGACCTCGCCGTAGGATTTTACCCCCTCCTCCTGGGAGAAGGTCCGAAGATAGGTGTCGTTCACCTTCTCCATCTGTTTCACCGCCTGTTCTTTCTCGAACTGCCGATACCAGGCGGCGGAGGCCCGGACGTCCGCATGCAGAAGCGCCGCGCCCTCCCCAAGCTTCTCAATCTCTTCAGCCAGCTTCTCCTTCCATCCCGGATCAGCCTTCAGGAGCTTGCTGCGGCAGTAGAGATAGGCATTATAATATCCCGAATACTGAAAATACGGATCCTCGGAAGCTTCGCATGCAAGAAATGCCGCGAAGTTCGCCTCTTCCTCGGAAGCGATACCCAGCCGGTGCGCGCATTCGTGGGCCATCGTGTAGGGAATGTCCGCGGCGGCGTCCAGCGCCGGAATCGAGGATTCGGCGGTGATCGGCATGTAAATGCCGGAGATTCCGCGGGAAAGGAAGAATTTTCCCGTGATCGACAGCTTCTTCACGCGGGCATAGGAGCCGCCGTCGAAAAACGGACAGCGCCCGGAAAGGCTTTCATAGACCTTCCCAGCGCGGACCGCAAGTGCGTTAAAGTCCTGTCGGACCAGCTGTCCGTCCGCGTCTCTTTCCTGCAGCCGGGCATATTCCGAGGCCTTCTTCAGGTAATACTTAGTTGCAAGAAACAGCTCTTCCTCCGAGTATTTTCTCACCTCGAGCCCGATTTCGTCACTCAGCTTCGGCGCGTAATGGTTCAGCATCCAGCCGTTCACGGCAAAGGACCCGAGGATGCTGATTGTGAGGACGACGCCTGAAATCCAGGAAAACAGGGAATATTTCTTCACGAGGACAATGACAAGACTCACCAGGAAAAGGATAATCAGAAGAAGCGCGCCGATATCCCACAGAGAAAACGGCACGAGCCCCGTCACCGCTGCGATCCCCTTCATCAGAAGCTTCGAGAAGTTCCTGTATCCCGGGAAGAACCATTCCGGCTTCCTCTGAAAAAGCAGCATCATTCCGCCGCTCATGAGGAGGAGAAAAAGCGCGAGCGCAAGCCTGATGAGACTTCTTCTCCGGATTTTTCTTTTGTCCTTTTCGTTCTCTTTCCTGGTCATGCTTCCATACGAGACAGGGGCTGCGTAAAGCAGCCCCCAATAATTACTACGCTATGCCGCCGCGGGATCAGCCCATGACAGCTTCGACTTCGTACACGCCCGGAACTGCCTGCGGCGGAATGATGTTGCCTTCCACCTTTTCGCCGTTTACGGTCATGAACTTGATGCCCTTTTCAACGCCGTCCGGATTCGTTACATGAATCTTGTAAGTCGAACCGCGGAACTTACGCGTGATGCAGAGCTCCTTGAAATCAGCCGGTACGCAGGGATCTACCGCGAGTCCTTCGAACTCGGGACGGATGCCCAGGATGTACTGGGAGACATTCATGAAGGTCCATGCAGCCGTGCCGGTCAGCCAGGAGTTCTTCGCTTCACCGAAGTGCGGCGCATCCTTGCCGGCGACCATCTGAGAGTAAACGTAGGGCTCTGTGGAGTGGATCTCGGAGATCTCCTCGACATAAGCCGGCGCGGTCTTCTTCCAGATCTCGAACGCACGGGAGCCTCTGCCGATCCGGGTCTCGCCGATCGATACCCAGGGGTTGTTGTGGCAGAAGATACCTGCATTTTCCTTGTATCCCGGCGGGTAAGAGGAAATCTCGCCGAGTTCGAGATGATACTTCGTGTAGGCGGGCTGCTGCAGCACGATGCCGTACTTCGTATCCAGACGGTCGCGGACCGAGTTCATCGCCTGGAGCGCCTTGCCCTCTTTGATGCCGACGTCTGCGAGCACGCAGAAGCCGTTCGATTCGATGAAAATCTGTCCTTCTTCGCAGGTATGCGAACCAACCGGATTCGAGAATGCGTCATAGGCACGGATGAACCATTCGCCGTCCCAGCCTGCATCGAGAATCGTGTCGTACATCTTGTCGACGTCCTTCAGGGCCTCGTCCGCTTCCTCGTTGAAGTCCCGAAGACGGAGCATTTCCGCATATTCACGGCCGTACTTGACAAACATGCCGGCGATGAATACCGACTCTGCAACCGGGCCTTCCGAAGGTCCGAAGGTCTGGAAGGATTCGCCCGGATACTTGGAGAAGCAGTTGAGGTTCAGGCAGTCGTTCCAGTCGGCGCGGCCGATCAGCGGC
>CAMOZF010000233.1 GCA_946630765.1 uncultured Lachnospiraceae bacterium
TCAGTGCCTCAAGGGGACACTTCCCGCGTGTCCCCGGAGGCACTGATCTTTCGGAGCGTCCGTGTTGGTCCCGGGGGCACTGCGGCTTCCGCCGCGTCCTTCTGCCAGTTGACAAAAACAGGGCGGGTGTGTATAATAAGAGAGCCGTGCAGCCGGGGAGGTAGCGGGTCCCTGTACCTGAAGTCCGCTATAGCAGGGGTGATGTCGACCGGAGGGCCGGATTTGTGAGGCTGCCCGTTTTAAGTGGCGTTGATGCCCGGGTCTTGTGCAATGGGATGCTGTGAACCGTGTCAGGTTGGGAACAAAGCAGCACTAAGCAGATTTTTTCATGTGACACGAGGGTGCCTTGGTTGAGCTAACTGGAGCGGTAACGCTTGGAAGTCTTTGTTCGAAGGAAGACGCACGGTTTTTAACTGCCTTTTCCAATACCTTTCTGTTTCCGAAGAGGAGACATAAAAGTATTGGAAAAGGTATTTTTTATTATGAGCCACTTGATTTTATGCACATGTTTCGGGTATAATATGCTTCAGTATGTAAAGTAGGGGGATTGTACCCTGTCAGCGGAAATAATGGACAGAAAGATCTGATATTCTGCAGGAGGAAATATTATGTTACGGGTAGGAATGCTCACGTCTGGCGGCGACTGCCAGAGCCTGAATGCGACGATGCGCGGCATCGGCAAGGGACTTTTCAATCATTTTGGGGATGAAGTGGAAATTATCGGCTTCATCGACGGCTACAAGGGCCTGATGCACAATGAGTACAGAAAACTGAAACCCAGAGATTTCTCGGGTATTCTCGACGAGGGCGGCACGATCCTCGGAACCTCCCGCCAGCCGTTCAAGATGATGCGGGTGGTTGAGGACGGATTTGACAAGGTGGCCGCAATGAAGCAGACTTATAAGGCGCACAAGCTGGACTGCCTCTGCGTCCTGGGCGGCAACGGTTCCCAGAAAACCGCGGCGCTTCTGAAGGAAGAGGGCCTGAATGTGCTCGGCCTTCCGAAGACCATCGACAATGACCTCTGGGGCACGGATGTGACCTTCGGCTTCCAGAGCGCGATCAACATTGCGACCGAGGCCATCGACTGCATCCATACGACGGCTGCTTCCCACGGCCGTGTATTCATCATCGAAGTTATGGGCCACAAGGTCGGTGATCTGACGCTGCATGCCGGCATCGCAGGCGGCGCGGACATCATCCTGATCCCCGAGATTCCTTATGATATCAACTGTGTGGCAAAGGCGATCCAGAAGCGCGAAGAGGAAGGCAAGAACTTCACGATCATCGCGATGGCGGAGGGCGCTCTTTCCACAGAGGATGCGCAGCTCAAGAAGAAACAGCTCGCGAAGAAGCGTGCGGAGCTTCCGGCTTCCTACGATCTTGCGGCACAGATTCTCGAGAAGACCGGCCATGAAGTACGTGTCACGGTTCCGGGTCACACACAGCGCGGCGGACGTCCCTGCCCCTATGACCGTGTGCTTTCGACGCGTCTCGGCGCAGCGGCTGCGCAGATGATTGCCAAGAAGAAATACGGCTACCTTGTGGGCATGCACAATAACGAGATCACGCCTGTTCCGTTGGAGGATGTGGCAGGCAAGCTTAAAATGGTCGATCCGAAGTCCGAGATCATCAAACAGATCAAGTCCATCGGCATCAGCTTCGGCGACGAATAAGAGGAATAGAAATGGCTTATACAGCGCTTTACAGAAAGTGGCGCCCCCAGGGCTTCTCGGAAGTCCGCGGGCAGGACCACGTTGTAAAGACTCTGAAAAATCAGCTTTTATCGAATCGTGTCGGTCATGCTTACCTGTTCACCGGAACGCGGGGAACAGGTAAGACGACTGTCGCGAAGATTTTTGCGCGCGCGGTGAACTGCGAGCACCCGAAAGAGGACGGCAGCCCCTGCAACGAATGTGCGGTCTGCAAGGCGGTGCTTTCAGGGTCTTCCGTCAATGTCGTGGAGATCGACGCGGCCAGCAACAACGGCGTCGACAATATCCGCGAGATCCGCGAAGAGGTGAAGTACCGTCCGACCGAAGGACGCTACCGCGTGTACATCATTGACGAGGTCCACATGCTTTCCGCGGGCGCCTTCAATGCGCTTCTGAAGACGCTGGAGGAACCGCCGGAATATGTGATCTTTATCCTTGCGACGACAGAGGTGCACCGGATTCCGATCACGGTGCTTTCCAGATGCCAGCGCTATGATTTCAGACGGCTTTCCTTTGCGGAGCTTTCGGCGCAGATCCGGGACATTTTCCGGGCGGAGTCGGTGGATGCCGAGGAGGAAGCGATCTCCTATATCGCGAGAAGAGCCGACGGCTCGAGCCGTGACGCGCTCTCCCTGATGGAGCAGTGCGTGTCGCTTTACTACGGGGAAAAGCTGAGCTACGAGCGCGTGCTTTCGACGCTCGGCGCCGCGGATCAGTCTGCATTTTCAGGGCTTCTCCGGAAGATTCTGCAGTATGATGTGAACGGCGCGGTCGCCCTGGTGGACGATCTGCTGTCCCAGGGCCGCGAGCTTTCGCAGTTTGTGACGGATTTCACCTGGTATCTTCGAAATATCATGCTCGTTCAGACCGATAATCCCGGGGAGGAAGTGCTTGGAATCTCGCGGGAGAATCTGGAGCTCATGCAGGAAGAAGCCAAAGACATGGATCTTCAGCAGGTCATGCGCTACATTCGGATTCTCGGGGAATGTTCGAACCAGATGCGTTTTGCTGCAAACCGGCGCGTGATTTTCGAGCTCGCGCTTCTTCAGATGATGCAGCCGGCGCTTGATACGGACCTGTCGTCCGTGATGGACAGACTGCGGATTCTCGAAGACCGGCTGGGACTTTCGGAAAATACGCCTGTTCAGCGTCCCGCGGAGCGCGGGGGAGATGCTTTCAGGGAGCCGCAGGGCTTTCCTTCGGCGCCTGTGAAGAGCGAACAGCTTCCGCCGAAGGAGATCAGCGCGAGTGAGGCGGACTTCTCGGACTATAATCTTCTCCGGGACGAGTGGGACCGGCTGATTTCGGAGCAGCGCGGACTTCTTCGCTCGTATCTTCAGGGAACGAAAATCAGCGTTTCGGAGGAGGGCGGCCTTTCCGTTCTGTTTCGGAATGAATTCAACTATACATCAGCGCAGCGGACCGGGAAGGAAAAGGAACTTTCCGACGTCCTTCAGGAGCGCTACGGGAAGACCTTCCGGATTGCCTTCCGGTGTCTTCAGAAAAATGAACCTGTGCCGAGGGTTGTACTCGGCAGAAGAATTCCCGGCATCAATATGGATATAGAAATGCCGGAAGAGGAGGATTGACAAAATGGGTAAAGGCAGAGGCGGCTACGGCGGCGGATTTGCAGGCATGCCGGGCAATATGCAGAATCTGATGAAGCAGGCACAGCGCATGCAGCGCGAGATGCAGGAGAAGCAGGAAGCGCTGGAACAGACCGAGTTCACGGCGACAACCGGCGGCGGCGCGGTAACGGTGACGATGAACGGCAAGCGCGAGATGACCGCACTTGAGATCAGCCCCGAGGCTGTGGATCCGGAGGATGTGGAAATGCTTCAGGACATGATCATTTCCGCGGTTAACGAGGTGCTGGAAAAGATCTCCGACGCAAACGAGGAAACCATGTCCAAGCTGACCGGCGGCATGGGCGGCCTGAACGGACTTTTCTGATCTATGGACTATTACGGTTCGGAAATGACAAAGCTGATCGAAGCGCTGTCGACGCTGCCGGGAATCGGGCAGAAAAGCGCGCAGCGGATCGCTTTTCATGTGATCAATATGCCGGAGCAGGAGGGCGAGACGCTTTCTCACGCCCTGATTTCGGCCAGAAAAAATGTACGTTACTGTAA
>CAMOZF010000234.1 GCA_946630765.1 uncultured Lachnospiraceae bacterium
GAGCGACATCCGGAGCAGGAACGCTCGGAGCTTCGGTTTCCGCTGAAACGGTCGCCACAGCCGGCGCAGTCGGTGCGTCTGCGGTAAAATCGGCCGTCACGGGCGGCTTCCTTGCGACGGTCGGCGGGAAGATTGCCGTCATCGCAGGTGCGGTTCTTCTCACGGCCGGCGCGGCATTCGGCGGGGTCAAGGGCGTGCAGTATCTGCGGGAGAAGAGGAACGAGGCCCCAATTTCCGAAACCTCCGCGGCCGCCGATAATTCGGCGCTTTCCGGCACAGATGAAGGAGAAAGTGCCGGAAGCGACAGGACGCAGGACAGCAGCGGCTCCGACGTGCAGGGTCAGCCCGGCAGTGAAGCGCCGGCGGATTCCGCATCGGAGGAGACGGATGTCGCCTCCCTTTCGGAGGAAGCGGTCCGTCAGCGGCTCCGCGCCTATCTTGAAGAGACGCTGATCCCGGGCTACGGACTGTTCAACCCGCTTCAGGCCTACTACGGCGTTGCTGCGGACGGCAGCATCGTGCATTTCTCCAGAAGCTGGAATGCCGAAAGCTGCACGGTTGAAACCGAGGAGAGCTTTGTCGGCTATGATCCGGCGCAGGTGGATTTCTCGGTGTACGACAGGGAGGGCATCATTTCCGCGGCGGTGCGGGACTTCACCGGAGACGGACGAAGCGAGCTTCTGATCATCTACGGCGAGAAGGAGCTTGGCTGGGATCAGCCCTTCAGCGCGGCGCTTTTCGAGCTGCAGGAGGATGGCATGACGCTCCTTTCGGAGAGCAGGCTGGAGATCACGGATCTCGGGGACGGTCAGGTGTACCGCCCGACGGATATTCATCTCGTGGAAAATGCCGACGGAAAGGCCGGGCTTCTCCTTCTGTGGGAAGGCCTGCACAGTGACGTCAGTATGCGTCAGAAGGCCTGCGTCGTCCTGCCGCAGGAAGATTTCTACGTGGACGAATACCTGAACGCGGAGCTGGAGTATGACGGTAATTACGCACCAAGCGCTGTCCTTGTGCAGAAGACTGTGCTGAATGGCTCCGGCGAGGGAAGTACACAGAAACGCTACCCCTGGGGCATGGATCAGGGGTCACTGGACGATCAGGGAAGAGCGGGCATTCTGGATTCCTGCTCCTTCCGTGAGATTCAGCGGATGACGGATGATTTTTACAGCGGCGCCTGGGACCATACCGGCTTCCTGATGCAGTACCTGCTGACCGTGAAGGACGAAACGCTTACAAGCGCGGACATCCAGTTTGAACGCGGAAAGCTCGAGTATACCGAGGCGGCGCGCTACGACGGGATGGATGCGGACATTCAGATCGACACGATCCGCTTCCTGAGAAAGGACGGCGCACGCTCCGAGGTGCTGGAAAAGATCAACGCGGTTCTTGCGGCGTATTATATGGACGCCTATCAGTACGGGCTTCCGAAGGATTCACACGTGGTGTACTATCATCTGGTGCTTTCGGACCCCGTGTACGGTGAAAAATACCTCAGCCTGCAGGGATATGTTGAGGGCTATGTCGGCGGCGGCGCGCACGGCTGGGGCGCCGGAAGATCCTGGACCTTCAGCCTGGAAACCGGCGATCCGATGGACCTGAGGACCTTTACCGGGCTGCCGTCAGCGGATATTCAGCAGGGGATTTTGCAGAATTTCAGGGATTCCGGAGAGACTCAGAAGGACGTCTATGACGCGCTCGGGATGGATTTCTGTGCGGACGTCCGGGATTGGGAGACCTCGGAATATTCCGACCCGAACCGGCTTTTCCGAAACTTCTATATCGGATCGGACGGCTGGATTTACCTTGAAAATGTCTGCAGTCCTCCGGCGAGCGGCGGACACAGCTTCCCGAGCCGGGTGGCCCGGACGTCAGATGTTTCGTGCTTCGTCGGAAACCCGAATTACACGGAGGTGGATTTCTGGGGACAGGTTCCGGAACAGACGGAGACTGCCGCGAGCGCGGTGGAGAGCAGCGAAGAAGTGACGGATCCCTGGGCGGATTCCGGCGAGCCAGTGCCGCTTTCGGATATCCAGGCAGCGGCCGACAGCGCGGATTATATGTGGATGGACGTGGATGTGAATACCGGGAAGATCCGGCGGCTCGGGTATCTCGGGAGCTGGGACTACAATGGAAGCTATACCTGGGTCTACTGCTATCACGAGGACGGAAGCTTCACTTACCCGTATATCTACGTCGACGATTCTTACGGCGGCGACGCGGATCTCATGATGTACGGACATACGGCGAAGGAGCTCGTGGATCAGGCCTTCTCAAGCCCCGGATCGCTGTTTACGAGCGGCGGGCGGCTGATCGTCGTCTGGAACTCCCCCTATGGGCTCTGCGCCTACGATCATAAAGCCGCCGACTACAGCTCAGGCGACCCTTCCGCACTGAAATATACGCTGGACGAACAGGCCATCAGCCGCATGCTTTCGGAGATGAACTATCCGGAAAGCCTCGTGCCGAAAAGCGACAAACAGGAGTGATGCAAAAAAACGCGTCCCGTTCCCCGGGACGCGTTTTTTGGATGCTTACGAGAAAACTTCATCGGCGCAGCGGACAGTTTCCATCGCGTCCTTTGCGTAATAATCGGCGCCGATCTTTTGCGCGTAGTCTGCGGTCATGACCGCGCCGCCGACAACAATTTTCGTATCCGGCTTCTTTTCTCGAAGAAGCCGGATGGTTTCTTCCATGCTGACGACCGTCGTGGTCATCAGGGCGGAGAGCCCGACAAGCCGGATATTTTCGGCGATCGCCGTCTCGACAATCCGCTCCGGCGGCACATCCCGGCCGAGGTCGAGGACCTCATAGCCGTAGTTTTCGAGCATGACCTTGACGATGTTCTTGCCGATGTCATGAATGTCGTTCTTGACGGTGGCAAGGATCACGCGGCCCTTGATCACGGCGCCGGATCCGCCGGACTGGGCGATGCGGTCCCGGACAGCGGAAAATGCGGCCTGCGCGGCCTCGGCGCTCATCAGAAGCTGCGGAAGATAGATTTTTCCCTTTTCAAAGCCCCGGCCGACCTCATCAAGCGCGGGGATCAGCTCCGCGTTTACAAGATCGAGCGCTTCCGTCGTCTGAAGCGCTTCCTTTGCGAGCCGATTTGCAGGCGCGGAAAGGCCTCGAAGGATCGCGTCGTAAAGCGGAGAGTGTCCGCTGTCAGCGGCGCCCTTTTCCTGTGCAGAAGCAGCGGCGGAGGTTTCGGAAGCTGCTTTTACGGCGCTTTTTCCTGTGGAAGCTTTTCTTCCGGCGAAGGCGCCGATATAGGCGGAAAACTGCGGGTCCTGATCGGAAAGCGCGAGAAATGCCCGCCAGGCGTTCATGACCGCTTCATTATTGGGGTTGATGATCGCAAGCTGAAGGCCCTCCTGAAGCGCTAAAAGAAGGAAGGCGGCATTCAGATTTTCCCGGAAGGGCAGGCCGAAGGAAATGTTGGATACACCGAGAATCGTCGGAAGCTTTAGTTCGTCCCGGACGAGCCGGAGTGTCTTCAGCGTGACATTTCCGAGGGCCGAATCGGCCGAGACCGCCATGCTCAGGCCGTCGATCACGAGATTTTTCGCGGAAATTCCGGAGGCTTCTGCGGCTTCTTTGATGGCAGCCGAGACCGAGAGCCGCCCTTCGGCGCTGTCGGGGATGCCCTTTTCGTCGAGCGGCAGGCAGACCAGAACGCCGCCGTACTTTTTGACCAGCGGAAGCACGGCCTTAAGATTCTCTTCTTTGCCGTTGACTGAATTGATGAGCGGCTTGCCGTTGCAGTAGCGAAGTCCCTGCTCGAGCGCCTTCGGGTCGGAGGTGTCGATCTGCAGGGGAAGCGCGCA
>CAMOZF010000235.1 GCA_946630765.1 uncultured Lachnospiraceae bacterium
TTCTGTTCCTTCGGGCCCTTGCCCTTCTCGCGCATCAGCGAGCCGATCAGGCCGATTTTGCCGTCAAACACCGCCTTGCGGTATTCGTAAACGCTTTTTGAATCCGAAATTTTCTGCAGATTTTCCTGAAGCTGACTGCGTATCGACTCCAGTCTTTCGGAAAGTTCCATCTGTTCCGCCATATCTTCCTCCTCTTTCTTTCGGGCATGAAAAAAGTCCCTGAAATCATCTGGATCTCAGGGACGAAATAATCGCGGTACCACCCTGTTTCCGCGTGAACTGCACGCGGCACTTCATTTGTCCTTCTCGCGGACACACGGCAAAGCCTACGCAGGAAGTTCCCTTCAGCCCCGCGGCTCCGGTGTGAAATTCGAAAATGCCTGCCTGAACACGGACGCGCTTGCAGCCGGTGACGCTTCCTCTCTAGGTGAAAGCAGGTTTCTACTGTGCACCTTCATCGCCTTTCAACTAAAAAAGCATTATACTTGAAAACACTGAAAAAGTCAAGGATCACTTACCGGTCCTGCCCTTACCGCATCACGAGCGTCCGGATCTCATACGGCCGGATCTCCAGCTCGATCTCCCTGCCTTCGCCGAGCTGCCCGATTTCCCGCTCGAGAAGGTCGCATTCGACGATCTCGCGGAAGTTCGCGCCGAAAGACAGCTTCGCTTTGGTGCGGATTCCCTGGGATTCGTAGAGCCGGATCACGATGCCGTTGCCGTCCTCTTCCTTTTTCGCGGTCTCGGCGATCACATTGTCGGCGCTGCAGCTGATCAGGCTGAACGATCCCGGCAGTGTCCCGCCGCCGGATACCGGATACGCTTCCAGCGGCCGGTTCAGCTCCGCGGCCTTTTTCACGGTGTCCGCCGCGCGCCAGTCGCCCTGATGCGGAAGAAGCGCGTAAGTGAATTCGTGATGTCCCAGATCCGCCGCGTAGTCCGGATGCGTTCCGGTCTTGATCAGTGAAAGCCCGATCTCCGCGCCCCGGAAGCTGTGGCCGTACTTGCAGTCATTCAAGAGACTCACGCCGTAGCCGCCCTCGGAGAGATCTACCCATTTCTGGGCGCAGACCTCGAATTTTGCGGCGTCCCAGGAGGTATTTCTGTGGGTCGGGCGCGTCACGGTTCCGTACTGGATCTCGCAGGAGGCGTGATCCGTCAGCACATCCAGCGGGAAAAGCGCCTTCAGAAGGATATGGTCCTCCTGCCATTCCGCCTCCGTCGCAAAATCAATCCGCCGATCCTTTTCGTAGAAACGGATCTTCTGCGTGATCTCCGAGTCCATATAGCGCCGGAAAACCGTAATTTCCAGCACGCCATCCCGGATCTGAGTCTTCACGGAGTTCACGTCCCGGATATCGTTGTACTTGGTCTCGTAGTAATTGCAGACCTCCCAGTTGTCGTAGTCATAGGGGTAATTTTCATAGGCCCTGAGGACATTCAGCTTCTCGCCGGGCGCGTTCACGACGCGGTCACTTTCGAGATCCTTCAGATATTCGATCTGCATGAATTCGTCAAATGCCGCTTCGTAGAAGGGCGTCCTGATCCGCAGCCTTCCGTCCTCCTCCTCGCTGATCGAGAAGCGGTCGGAAGCCTTCTTCGCCGGCAGCGGAATGACCTTGTAGCCGAGCGCCGGAATGTCCTCTGCGTAGATCAGGCCGTCCGGAGTTTCGACATACTGCGAGGAACAGAAGCCGTTCGGATTGAACACCAGATACCCGGCCTGGGAAACATTGTCGGAAAGGGCCTGAAGCGCCCGGTTCTTCTCCGCGCCGACCTCGTAGCTGACCATCGCGTAATCCTCGTCGCAGCGCTCATAGACCTCATGGATCGAGGATCCGGGAATGATGTCGTGGAACTGGTTGAGGCAGACCGTCTGCCAGTTGCGGTAGTAGATTTCCGAAGGATAGGGCTCGTTCAGAAGAAGCCGTGCCACCGAGGACGCGGTTTCCGCGCTCTCAAGAAGAAACTCGCTCTTCCGGTTGTTCCGCTTGTTCTTTCCCTGGCTCGTGTAGGTGCCGCGGTGCTTTTCGAGGTACAGCTCGCCGACCCAGCGCGGCATCCGGCGGATCATTTCGGCATTCTTAAGAAGATTCTTTTCCACACGGTCCAGGAAATCGGCGGCCTTACTCATCCGGGCCTTCGGCTGGCCGGGAAGGCCGTATTCGAGGCGCTTTTCGCGCTCCAGCATCTCGGCGGTCGGTCCGCCGCCGCCGTCTCCGTAGCCGAAGGTCACCAGAACGTCGTCATTGTACTCCTTCTGCTGATAGCGCTCCCAGGTGCCGCGGTTCATCGCAGGCGTCACGTCGCCGTTATAGGTCGTCCCGTTGTCGTCCTTTGCCTGCGGATCGTAATTTCTCGCCGTCATAAAGTAGGAGAAAATCTCCGTTCCGTCGATGCCCTGCCAGTAGAAACTGTCATAGGGCAGCTTGTCCGTCTCGTTCCAGCTGATCTTGCTGGTGACAAAACGGTCGACGCCAGATTTCTTCAGGATCTGCGGCAGCGCGGCACTGTAGCCGAAAACGTCCGGAAGCCAGAGGATGTGCGACTCGACGCCGAATTCCTCCTTCAGGAAGCGCTTGCCGTGAATGATCTGTCGCACCAGCGATTCGCCGGAGGGGATGTTGCAGTCCGCCTCAAGCCACATCGCGCCCTCGACTTCGAACCTGCCCTCGAGGACCCGCGCCTTCACGCGCTCGTAAAGCGCCGGCTCCTCTTCCTTGAGGTAGGCGAAAAGCTGCGGCTGAGAGGAGAAGAAAATGTACTCCGGGTAGCGGTCCATCAGCGCGAGCACCGTCGAAAAGGTCCGCTGCACCTTTTCCTTCGTCTGCTCCAGTGTCCACAGCCAGGCGACGTCGATGTGGGTATGGCCGACATAATCGACGGTCACGGGAAGTCCGCCGCCGCATTTTTCGTAGAATTCCTTCACGAGGAAGTCATCCGCGCGAAGCACGCTCTCGATAAATGCCGCGCTTTTCTTCTTCCGAAGATCGAGAAGATTGCAGGCGGCTTCGAGGGCTTTGAAAGTCCGGATCGCCTCGTAGGACGCCGACCCGCTGCACACCGCCGCATCATAGGGCACCTTCATGTCGTAATACAGCTTTTCTATGCGGAGATCCTTTTTCACAAGGTCCAGACACACTTCGACATGGGATTCGATCATGCCGACATAGAAGTAAAGCAGCACGTCGACCTTTTTCCCGGGCGGAAGCGGACATTCGCGATGGTTGACGTCGAGTCCCATGCAGATCTCTCCGTCCAGATACAAAAGTCCCTGCGGATTGGTCGCGTCCCAGCTGCCCTCCGCGCCGGTCGTAAGACGCAAAAGGAACTGCTTTCCTTCCTCTTCTTCAGGAACTTCAACCGTCGTTTTGAACCAGAAATGACTGTCTTTCCCATGTACGCGCTCGTGCCTGAGAAACGCTTTGAAATCGGCATTGTCCTTCGGAATCTCCTGCGGCTTCTTGTAAGGCGCGGGGCGCATGAGAAGCTCCGGAATCTCCTTCACCGTCTCAACTATTTCCTCATGAAGCACCGAGATCGTCTTATTAACCTTTGCCTGAATAAACTGATCCATCATTCTTCCTTTCTGCGTTCTAAAACGTGACGCTTTTTGACATCCATGCCTCAGGGGACAACGTTCCAGGCGTCCCCTTGAGGCATGGATGTCAAAAAGCTGTTCATCGCTGTTATGGACACTCGCTGCACCTGTGCCTCCTGCTGTACCCCTCACGGAATGTCAACCCGAGCCGAAGGTTATTGCGTTTCCTCTGAGGAGACTTCCCGCGTCTCCGATGAGGAAATGCAATCCC
>CAMOZF010000236.1 GCA_946630765.1 uncultured Lachnospiraceae bacterium
CATCAGGCAGTATCTCAGGTTGATGATCAGTTCGGTCAGCGCCATCTCCCAGTAGGAACCGCCGGCAATAATAATGTCGACGCCGGCAAACTGGCCGGCGGAGGTCAGATTGGTAAGTGAGATCAGTGCCGCCTGAGCGATGGTCAGGCCGCCCGAGACCGCCTTCATGCCAAAGGTAAAAGAGACCGCGAAATATCCCAGCCCAATGGGGATCCCGTCCCGCAGGCCCCTAAGAAAACTCTCTTTTTTCATCTTATGCAAACCCTTTAAATATATTTCAGAAATCCGGAGCCGATTATAGCATAAACCCGCAGCTCAGACAACCAACAGAAAGAAAATCTTTATGATCGTCGACTTTCATACCCATGACTTCCCGGACCGCATCGCAGGTGCGGTCCTTGCCAAACTTGAAAACACCCTGCACACCCGTCCCTTCACTGACGGAACAAGGCAGGGACTTTTAACTTCCATGAATGAAGCAGGCATCGGCCTCAGCGTCATTCTTCCCATTGCAACCTCCCCGCACCAGTTCGACTCCATCCTTCGGTTTGCCGCCGAGACGAACGAACTGTACCAGAACGCCGAAGGGCCGCGGCTTCTCTCTTTTGCCGGCATCCATCCGGACTCGCCGGACTACAAAAACGAGCTCGCCCTCATTGCACGCGAAGGCTTCAAAGGGATCAAGCTCCATCCCAATTTCCAGAGAGTCGATTTCGACGACATCCGCATGCTCAGAATCATCGACAGGGCATCGGAGCTGGGCCTGATCATCCTGACCCACGCGGGCTTTGACCCCTGCTCGCCGAACCGCCAGTTCTGCTCCCCCGACATGATTTTGCGGGTCCTTCAGAAGACCCGGCCTGAAAAGCTTGTGCTGGCTCACCTGGGAAGCAATTTTAATTACCAGGAATCCTACGAAAAGCTGTGCGGAGGCGGTTTCTATCTGGATACGGCGTACTCTGTCGGAAGCATCAGTGAAGAGATGTTTGCAAAGATCGTCCGCCGGCACGGCGCAGACCGCATCCTGTTCGCCACCGATTCGCCGTGGCGGGTTCAGAAAGACTGCGTGGAACGTTTTCTTTCGTTCCAGAGTATCTCTGAAACAGACAAGGAAAAAATCCTTTCACAAAATGCCCTCTCTCTTCTCGAAATGCGCTGAAAGCATCCGGCGGGGACCGCTTATGCCAGGTCCCCGCCGGATTATTTTACAGTCTCTATGATATTACGTAACTATGATTCTCAATATTCCTGCTTATCGTCTTCCTCCGACAGAGCGACCTTTCTCTTTACCTCTACCGTCTGATCATAGCATGCAAAGATCTTGTCCATTCTCTTCTTATCCTTCTCCGGAATAATAAGGCTTACAACCGGAACGATCACAAGGCCTGCAAGCATGGCTGCAGCACCTGCATTGATTGGCGACTTGATGAACTTGAAGAACATATTCAGCACGGTGATCCCGACGCCCGCCGCAAAGCTTGCCCAGACTGAAGCACGGCTGGTGCGTTTCCAGAACAGCCCGTACATGAACGGCGCCAGGAAGGCTCCCGCCAGAGCACCCCAGGAAATACCCATGAGCTGAGCGATAAACGTCGGCGGATCCAGTGCCAGAATAACCGAAATGGCGATGAAGAAAACGATCAGCACACGCATGACCAGCAGCTGTTTCTTCTCATCCATCTGTTTGGCAATGTTGCCCTTGATAAAGTCGATGGTCAGAGTCGAACTGGAGGTAAGCACCAGCGAAGACAGCGTCGACATGGACGCCGAAAGCACCAGAATTACCACCACGCCGATCAGAACATCCGGCAGAGTCGAAAGCATGGCCGGAATAATAGCGTCATAAGCGACTGCACCGTTGGCTCCGTAAATCGCCTCGGAATCAAACAGTCTTCCGAAACCGCCGAGGAAATAGCATCCGCCGGCCACGACGATGGCAAAAAATGTCGATATGATGGTTCCCGTCTTTACTGCCTGCTCGTTTTTGATCGCATAGAATTTGTGGACCATCTGCGGAAGTCCCCAGGTTCCAAGAGAAGTCAGAATGATAACTCCAAGAAGGTTCAGCGGGTCCGGTCCGAAGAAGGAAACAAAGGCGCCGGGCATGCCCTGGGTCACGGGAATGTCGCTTTCCAGCTTCGCAAGCTCCTGAATGGCATTCATGAATCCGCCCTTGCTGGACAAAACACCCGCGATAACGGCGACGATACCGCCCAGCATGATCAGACCCTGGATAAAATCGTTGATGGCCGTAGCCATGTATCCTCCAAGAATAACGTAAACGCCGGTAAGCACAGCCATCAGGATCACGCACACCGCATAGGGAATGTCAAAGGACATTCCAAACAGTCTGGAAAGACCATTGTAAAGCGAAGCGGTATAGGGAATCAGGAAAATGAACACAATAGCGGACGCCGCGATGCGGATGGCGTTGCTGTTGAATCTCTTTCCGAAGAAATCCGGCATGGTCGAAGCCTTCAGATGATGCGTCATGATGCGGGTGCGTCTTCCCAGGATCACCCAGGCAAGAAGGCTTCCGATCACGGCGTTTCCGATGCCGACCCAGGTCGTCGAAATTCCATACTTCCATCCGAACTGTCCGGCGTATCCGACAAACACAACTGCCGAAAAATAAGACGTACCATAGGCAAAGGCGGTCAGCCACGGGCCGACATTCCGGCCTCCGAGAACAAACCCGTCCACCGAAGATGCAGACTTGCGTGAGAGAACGCCCACCGTGATCATCACGGCAAAGAACGCGATCAGAAGAATCAGTTTTACAGCCATGGTACTCCTCCATTTCCATTGGTTTCATTGAGTTTACAACTTGTGCCGCCTGATGAGTTTTCCCGGCGGCTGCATCAGCGCTTTAAAGCGTAACGCTTTTAATCGCTAAAACATCTGTATTATACAAACCGCCGTAACCCTTGTCAAGTTTTTTTCAGAGTATTTCTGTGCACACTGCCGGGATCCTTCAGAAAAGCCTTGATCAGAATCAGACTTTCCTGAAAGGCTTGACATCCGCTGTAAAATCATCTAAGATATTCTTTACCGGATTTATGCGTTAAAGCGCGAAAAACATATTAAACCGCATCCGCTGCCTGCTTTGCAGAGAATGCAGTCGAGAAAATCAGAAAGGGGTATACCAAAATGCCTATCACAGACCTATTGGAACGCAACGCCCGCCTGTACGGCAACGATGTCTGCCTTGTGGAGATCAATCCGGATCTTCCCGAGCCGAGACGGGTCACCTGGAAGGAATATGAACTGATCGAGCCGAAGCGTGCTCCCTATTACCGCAGAGAGATCACCTGGGGCATTTTCGATGAAAAGGCCAACCGCTTCGCCAATCTTCTTCTGGAACGGGGCGTAAAAAAAGGAGATAAAGTCGCCATCCTGCTCATGAACTGTCTGGAATGGCTTCCCATATATTTCGGAATTCTTAAAACCGGCGCACTTGCCGTGCCGCTGAATTTCCGCTATTCCGCCGACGAGATCCAGTACTGTCTGGATCTGGCCGAGGTTGATATTCTGGTATTCGGACCAGAATTCATCGGCCGCGTGGAAGAAGTCGCCGACGAGATCGGCAAGCACCGCCTTCTTTATTATGTAGGCGAAAACTGCCCGACCTTTGCCGAGGATTACATGACCCATGTCGCCAACTGCTCCAGCAAGGCGCCGGACATTACGCTTACCGACGACGATTACGCAGCCATCTATTTCTCCTCCGGCACCACGGGCTTCCCCAAGGCGATCCTTCACAAGCATCAGTCTCTGTCTCATTCGG
>CAMOZF010000237.1 GCA_946630765.1 uncultured Lachnospiraceae bacterium
GGGCGCCGGTTCGGCGCGTGGGAATGTCGCCGATTATCGGAGCGCATACCGGGCCGGGGGCGCTTACAGTCTGCTATATGGGGAAATAAACCCGGGGAAAAGAGTATTCTCCGGCAGCTGATTTGAAATGCTTCACATTTCTCATACAGGAGGTCCGAACAAGCGGGACAGATTTCCGCCTGTTCGGATCTCTTTTTGAAAGGAAGGCCTTTCGGCGCTTCCCGCGATTTTGTCAGATTAGTGAAAGTTCAGTACATTTTTTTGATAGCAAAGCCCCCGGGAAAAGATATAATAAAATCAGAAAATACTGTGTTTTTCACGGAGGATGGAAACATGCTGGAAAGAATTCAGAGTCTGATTGATAACGGATATTGTTTGCCCGAGGTCACTGCCGATATTCCCCATGGCGATATGCCCGGAGACAAGATCGGCATCGACGAAGGCCATGTAAAAAAGGCACAGAAGATTTTCCCGGAGCTTCTTAAGAAGCTTGCCGAGAATGGACGGGAAAAAGCGGTGATTTCGGTCTGCGGCGGCTCAGGCGTCGGGAAGTCCGAAATCGCATCGGTTCTCGGATATTATTTAAGAAGTGTGAACATCGGCACCTACGTGCTTTCCGGAGACAATTACCCGCGCAGAATCCCGATGTACAATGACGCGGAGCGCCTTTCTGCCTTCCGCTGTGCCGGGATCCGGGGAATGATTGCGGACGGCGTTTATACGGATGAAATCGGGCAGAAGCTCATTGAGCTTCAGAAGGAAGAGCTCGACCCGGAACCGAAGAAGGTTCAGGAATATCCCTGGCTGTTATCCTACCAGACCCATGGGAAAGCTGCGCTTACGGACTACCTCGGGACGAAAAACGAGATTGATTTCGACGAGGTTTCTGCGATTCTTTCGGCCTTCAAGGCGGGTGAAAAGGAAATCTTCCTGAAGAGAATGGGCAGAACCGACACCGAGCTCTGGTACAGCAGGGTTGATTTTTCCGAAGTGAACGTACTGATCGTCGAATGGACGCACGGAAACAGCGACTTCCTTCAGGGTGTCGATATTCCGATTCTCCTGAATTCGACGCCGGAGGAGACGCTTGCCCACCGCCGCGCGAGAAACCGGGACGGCAAGACCGATTCGGCCTTTACGACCATGGTGCTCGGCATCGAACAGAAGAAGCTGCATGATCAGGCACACAAAGCCGGAATTATTATCAGTAAGGACGGAGAACTGCTGGATTTTGCATCCTACAGCGCGCTCATGGACGGGCAGTTCTGAGTTCCGGAGGTTCTCACCATCATTTGCAGACATATGCAGGAAATAGAGTATATACTCCGGAAGCAGGAAAGATAATTCTGAGGGATTACAGCGCAGCTCAATGACTGTGGATCACAGAAAAGCAAGGGAGAGAAAGAATCATGGCAAAATACGTTGACAACGGACCGATGCTGAACGCCTATCCGGACAGCGTCGGCGGAACCCTGAAGGATATTGTGGCATTCCTTAAAAAGGATGAGGCGAAGGATATATTCAGCTCATTTTATATTCTTCCGAGCGTATTTAATACGGATCTTGACAGGGGATTTTCGGTAATCAGCTACGATCTGAGCGAAATGCTGGCTTCCAGGGAAGACATCGAAGATCTGAAAAATCTCGGGATGGATCTGAAGCTCGACTTCATCCTGAACCACATTTCGGTCCTTTCAAAACAGTTCCAGGACATCGTAAAGAACGGCGAGGAATCGAAATACAAGGATTTCTTTATTAACTGGAACCGCTTCTGGGAGGGCTGCGGGCAGATGACCGAAGAGGGCTATATCCAGCCGGATCCGGAATATCTCAAAGATATGTTCTTCCGGAAGCCCGGGCTCCCGATCCTGATGGTGCGTTTCCCGGACGGAAGGGATGTGCCCTACTGGAACACTTTCTATCAGGAGGTAAAATACCCCTCACTGGATTACGGCGTACTGATGGAACTTTTCCCGGGCATGCAGTATATGACCGCCGATACGCTTGCCAAAAAGGTGAATGCCGCCGTTTCGGACGGACAGCAGGTAAAGGAGCTCGATTTCACGGGCTTTGAAGCCTATCGGGAAAAGACCGTCGAATACCTGGAGGCAAACCGCAGCTATCTCGGGCAGATGGACCTGAATATCAAGTCACCGCTTGTCTGGGAATATTACGACGATGTGCTTAAAACCCTGGCTTCCTACGGGACAAAGATCGTCCGTCTGGACGCCTTTGCCTATGCGCCGAAGGAACCGGGCGCGAAGAATTTCCTGAATGAGCCCGGCACCTGGGAGCTCCTTCAGAAGGTGCAGGACATTGCGGACAAGTACGGCCTGAAGCTCCTTCCGGAAATCCACGCGAGCTACGGCGAAAAGAACTATAAGGTCCTGGCGGACAAGGGCTATATGACCTACGACTTCTTCCTTCCGGGGCTGGTGCTTGACGCGATCGACCATCAGGACGGTTCGTACCTGAAGGCCTGGGCCGATGAAATCATCCGGGACGGCATCCGGACCGTCAACATGCTCGGCTGCCATGACGGTATTCCGCTTCTGGACCTTCGGGGGCTTCTCCCGGAGGAGAGGATTCAGGAAATGATCCGCACCGTCGTCGGAAGAGGCGGCTATGTGAAGGACCTGCACGGCAACAAGAACATGTATTACCAGGTGAACGCCACCTATTACAGCGCGCTCGGCGAAGACGACAAAAAGATGCTCCTCGCGCGTGCTCTTCAGCTGTTTATGCCCGGAAAACCGCAGGTCTGGTATCTGGACCTTTTTGCAGGGAAGAATGATCACGAAGCGGTCAAACGCGCAGGCGCCGGCGGACACAAGGAGATCAACCGGACCAATTTAAGCCCGGAGGATATCGAGGAAAGGCTCCAGGAGCCGGTCGTGCAGAAGCAGCTTGAAATGCTCCGCTTCCGCAATCTCTGCCCGGCTTTCGGCTTCGACGCCGAGATCCGCTTTGAACTTGAAGGAACGAAAATCACAATCCGCCACGAACGTCTGGGGCACAAGGCGGTACTTATAGCCGATCTTCAGGATCTTAGCTACAGGATCGAAGCAGAATAAAGAAGTTTCAGAGAATCCGGAAAAACTGATTGACAAGCGCCTTGAAATATGTTAATATATCAAGGCGCTTAAAAAGTGCAATATGGCGAGATAGCTCAGTTGGCTAGAGCACGCGGTTCATACCCGCGGTGTCGAGGGTTCAAATCCCCCTCTCGCTATTTTTTTATGCCCTGAGGAGGGAGTGGAAACCCCTTATTTTAAGCCAAAAAATGAAAGAAAGGAGATGCCCGCTCGCAGTCCTTTCAGGGGTTGTCTTACAAAAAAACGGTTTTGTCTTACAAACAAAGGGAAGGATTCAGACGGTCCTTCCCTTTCGTAATTTAAGCTATTCAGCTCCCATTCGAAATGCTTCGCATTTCTCATGTGGGAGGTCAGGGAGGCTTCGCCTCCAGACCTCCTGCGATAAAAACATCGCAAATCAGTCTGAAACACAAGTGTTTCATCCATGATTTGGAGTGTTTTTATCTTGGAGCTGAACAGTAAAAGCAACTTCATATGAAAGAATGCCCTTGGCTATAGAGTCAGGGGCTTTTTAGTACCATAAAAGTGTAGTTGTTAGAGAGTAATTAACTCTGACGGCTGCACTTATTTTATTTATAATAAGGGGAGTAATTGGTCTGGCATGGGGCTTTTTGGATCATGGCATCCGGCATCAAAAACCGTCAATCAACCCCTTATTATAAGCATTCGATTGAGCAGGTAGG
>CAMOZF010000238.1 GCA_946630765.1 uncultured Lachnospiraceae bacterium
CTTCGGTTTCCAGATAGATCTGTCCGTCGGTGATCGAGATGACATTCGTCGGAATGTATGCAGACACGTCACCGGCCTGCGTCTCAATGATCGGAATGGCCGTCAGCGATCCGCCGCCGTATTCATCCGACATGCAGGCTGCACGCTCCAGAAGACGTGAATGCAGATAGAAAACGTCGCCGGGGTACGCCTCACGTCCCGGGGGACGCTTCAGAAGAAGGGAAAGCGTTCTGTAGGCCGCCGCATGCTTGGAAAGGTCGTCGTAGATGATCAGGACGTCCTGTCCCTGCTCCATCCACTCTTCGCCCATTGCACAGCCGGCGTAGGGCGCGATATACTGAAGCGGCGCAGGCTCAGAGGCCGTGGACGCGACAACGGTCGTGTAGTCCATGGCATTGTACTCCTCGAGTGTCTTCACGATGGAAGCAACGGTCGAGGATTTCTGGCCGATTGCGACATAAATGCACTTGACGCCCTGTCCGCGCTGATTGATGATCGTATCGATGGCGATCGCGGTTTTACCCGTCTGACGGTCGCCGATGATCAGCTCACGCTGGCCTCTGCCGATCGGGATCATTGCGTCAATGGCCTTGATACCGGTCTGAAGCGGCCGGTCAACGGGCTTTCTGGTAATAACGCCGCTTGCGACACGTTCAACGGGCCGGGTTCTCATAGTCTGCACCGGTCCTTTGCCGTCAATCGGCTGTCCTAAAGGATTGACCACGCGGCCGACAAGCGCGTCTCCGACAGGAACCTCGGTCACGCGGCCGGTGGATTTGACGATATCGCCTTCCTGAATATTGTGAGAATCCGTGAGAAGCACGGCGCCGACATTGTCCTCCTCGAGGTTCAGTGCCATACCGTACACTTCACCGGGAAACTCCAGAAGTTCACCGGACATCACGTGCTCCAGACCGTAGATACGGGCAATGCCGTCTGCGACCTGGATAACGGTTCCGACTTCCGAAACATCCATGCGGGAGGAATAGCGTTCAATTTGCTGCCGGATCACCGAACTGATTTCTTCGGGTCTGATATCCATGGGCTGTTAAACCTCCGTACTTAACTGTATACTGGTGAGCTCCCGCTGCATTTTCTGAAGCTTGGTGCGGATGCTCGAATCCACCACGGTATCGCCGAGTCTGATGACCATGCCGCCCAGAAGCTCCGGCTCGACATGATAATGCATCTCCAGCGAACGATACGATGTCGTGGATAGAATTTTCTTTTCAATTCGGTCTTTTTCCGCCTGATTCAGTTCATTCGGCGTCGAGACTTCGCAGATCCCGATCTGCAGATGTTCCTTCGTCAGATCGAGAAAGGTTTCCAGAATTCCCTGAAGCTCCGCCTGCCGGTCCTTTTCCGTCACGACCGAGAAGAGCCCCATCATTTCAGGGGAAACCCGGTCGGAAAATACCGACGACAGCGTCTCAAGCTTTTCTTCTCTCGTGATCCTCGGATGCAGAAGAAGGGACATCAGGCCGGGATTTTCCCGGAAGCACTGCTGCACAAAACGGACATCCTCATACAGGCGCGACAGATTCCCGGAGGACAGTCCCGCCTCATAAAGTGCTGTACCGTATATTTTCTTTATTGATCGCGCCATGTGCTCTCCTTGATCTCCTCAAGTGTCTCATCAATCAGCTGATCCTGGATCTCGGGACTGATATTCGCGGAAACCACCTTGGCGGCAAGTGCCGTCGCGAGGCTGACCATCTCATTCTTCACCTGATCGCGCGCATGCTGCTTTTCAAGCTCGATATCCTGAAGCGCACGGCGGCGGATCTGAACCGCCTCGTCTTTCGCTTCATTGATAATCTCGTTTTCGCTCTTCAGCGCTCTTCTTCTCGCGTCATCCAGGATCTCCGCGCTGGTCTTTTTGACCTCGCTCATCCGGGTGTCGTACTCGAGCTTCATCGCGTTGGCTTCCGAAAGCGCATTTGCCGCGTCGAAACGGTCCTTTTCAATCTTCTTCCTGCGCTCCTCAAGAAGCTTTCTCGCAGGATTGAACAGAAGGTATGACAGGGCGAAGAACAGAATGAATATGGCAAGCGCCGTCCACAGCGTATCATGGATAAGCTGGACGTCCAGGCCGAATATGCGTTCATAGACTTCGGCCTCCCGTAAAACCGTGCTTACGCGCGGAAGGGCCGAAAGTACGCTCTGTACCATAAAAACCGCCTCCTGATCAGAAAGGCTTGACGAACATCAGCAGGATTGCAACCAGAAGGCCGTAAAGACCTGTGGTCTCAGCAACTGCCTGACCGAGAAGCATCGTCGAAGTGATCGCGCTCTTGGCACCGGGGTTTCTGCCGACTGCGTTCGCAGCAAGACCTGCTGCAATACCCTGGCCGACACCGGGTCCGATACCGGCGATCATGGCGAGACCGGCGCCGATTGCGGAGCAGGCATAAATCAGTTCCTGACCTGTAAATGATACCATTTGTTCATTCCTCCTGTAATTAAAAATTCACTTAGTCTATTTTGTCTGACAGATATGTCATGGTCAGCATGGAGAATACATAAGTCTGGATCGCGCCGCTGAAAAGATCCATATAGGCGTGCAAAAACGGTGAAATCGGGATCTTCGCAAACCACGGGATCATCGAATACCACAGACTCAGTATCATGGTTCCGGAAAGCACATTGCCGAAAAGACGAAGAGACAGCGAGATCGGCACCGACACCTCTCCGATGATGTTACTCGGAAGCAGGAAGGCGTAGGGCTCCGCAAGGCTCTTGAAATATCTGAACTTCTGGAAACGGAAGGCATTGATCTGAATCAGAAGGAAAGATAAAAGACCAAGAGGAAGCGTCACGCCGTAGTCCGCTGTCGGCGAACGAAGTCCCAGAACGCCTGCCAGGTTCGACAGGATGATGAAAAGGAAAATCGTGCCGATGTAGTTTCGGAAACGGTACGCGTTCTTTCCGAGAGACCCCTCGACCATTGCGTCGAGCTTTTCGATCCCGAGCTCCAGAATGTTCTGGAAAACACCCGGCGTCTCGTCCGGTTTCTTAGTGAGCTTTCTGTGTGCAATTATCGCAAAAACGAGCAGAAGGATGACCACAATCAGAAGCGACACATGGGTCGTCGTAATCCAGACCTTCTGTCCGAAAATCTCGTACGAGAAGAGGCCCCGAATCATCATTCCGCCGTATTCACTTGCTTCATTTAAAAGCATGGTTTTCAAGCTTTTTACCGCCTTTTGTCAGTTTATTGAACCTATAAAACTCCTCTTCCGCCCCGCGGAACAGGAAACCTTTCACATTGTAACACAGGACTTGAATCTAATCAAGCATAATCTTCCGTGTATTTCTGCGCCCAGTCGAAGCTGCCGTTTTCCGAAACCGTGAGGATTCCGTATCCGTGGCGCCCGTCCGACTGTCTCGGAAGTGCGATGCTCCCGGGATTCAGAAGCCGCACCCCGTTCCAGGCAGTCTCGTCCACCGGAATATGCACATGCCCGAAAAGCGCGACTTTGCAGCCGTTTTCCAGCGCCGCCGATGCGAGCGCGTCATAGGGGCCGCCCGGCACCTTATTGATATAACGGTGGCCGTGCGTCATGAAAACGCGCAGCTTTCCGAACCTCAGCACCCTAAAATACGGCACGGAAATATCGTCGTCACAGTTTCCCCGTACAAAGGAAAACGCGATCAGCGGATTGATCCGGTCGATTTCCTGCCGCAGCTCGAAGTCTTTTCCTTCAATATCCCCCAGGTGCAGCACCGTATCGTAGTTTCCGGCTTCATCAAA
>CAMOZF010000239.1 GCA_946630765.1 uncultured Lachnospiraceae bacterium
CGGGAACCTGTTCCCGTCGTCCGCGGTCGTCGCTGTCGACGAAGCGGAGACCTTTTTCGGCGCCGCCTACATTCTGATGACCCAGAGCTTCCGCGAGTCCGAAAAAAGAGAAGTTCCGAGGGCCTTCATCCGCGGCGCTTTTCAGGCGGTCCACGGGACGGAGCAGGAGATCGAAGCGTCCGCGCTTCTTTTGGAATCGCTGAAGGAATTCACGGAAAAGCTGCAGCAGGAGTTCCCGAAGAGGCGCATCATTCTGCAGCTTTTCGGCGACTCGGCAGCGCTTTCCTACCAGGAATACCTGATGTCCTACGGCTTTCAGCCAAAGGCCCTGATGACCCGGATGGAGCGGGATCTTTCCGACCTTTCGGATCTTCCCGAACATTTCAGCTTCCGGCTGATCGAGGGCGCGGCGGAAGATGCGCCCGGTTTTCAGAAGAAGATGAAGCATTTTCTGAAGAAGGTCTATGATTTTGTGAATCCTTTTGACGATGAAATGCTTGCGCTTCAGAAGGAAGAAGAGAACGAGGGCCCGGCGCTTTCGAAGCTTACCTTCTACTCGTCGCTGGACCACTGGGATGCGGACGCCTACCGGGCGCTTTCTTCGGAGGCCTTTCAGGGCATGCCGGACAGCGACGAGGACATCCGCTTCCTGCTGGATCACGGGGCGAAAGTCTATTTTGCCGAGGAGCAGGGCGTGCTTCAGGCGGCGGTGATGACCTACCGGATCGATCCGGAGACGGCCGCGACCGAGAATATCTGCTGCAGCCTCCGCTACCGGCGGATGGGACTTACGACGGCGCTTCTTTCGGAAACGCTTCTGCGGCTTTCCGAGGAGGGCTATTCGCGCGCGCGGCTGCACATTTTTTCAGACAATACGCCGGCTTTTATGCTCTATCAGAAGCTCGGCTACGAGATTACGGGAAACCTGATCGAGTACCATTTTGAGGTTTCGCCGAGCATTCGCGACTATTAAATACTTTTGGAGAACATTTATGATTTTATTTTATGTACGTCACGGGGATCCGACCTACGATCCGGATGAACTGACCCCGCTTGGACACCGTCAGGCAGAGGCCATCGGCCGCAGACTGGCGCGTTACGGACTGGACGAGATCTATGTTTCGAGCGCCGTCCGCGCGATTGAAACCTCGCTTCCGACCCGGGAAATGCTGAAAATGGACGCGACGATCCTGGACTGGACGAATGAATCGCACGCCTGGGAACAGATGTCGCTTCCGGACGGAAAGGGCGGCAGGACCTGGGGCTTTGCAAGGCAGGACATTAAGGAGCTCTTTACCTCGAAGGAGATCAAGGACCTTGGGGAAATGTGGTACACGCATCCCTATCTTCAGGACACGACCATTCCCGAAGGATATCTTCGGATCAAGAACCTGACGCGCGAGTTTCTGGCATCCCAGGGTTATGTCTGGGAGGAGGAGAAGGGCCGCTACAGAAATGACGTCCCGAACGACAAGCGGATTGCGCTTTTCGCGCACCACGGCTTCGGCGTGACCTTCCTCTCATCGGTCCTGGACATCCCCTATCCGCAGATCTGCGAGAAGTTCAATTTCAGCCACTCGGGGCTTACGGTCATCAATTTCCAGCCCGAAAATGGCTACGTGATCCCGCAGGTGCTGACCCTCGGCAATGACGGGCATCTTCTGGCGGACGGTCTGCCGACGAAATATAACAACCAGCTTTATTTTTGACCGACGGGAAGTAAGCTCCTGTGCCGGGTGAGGGACCTATTTTGAAACGGATTTTGGAAAAACACGGGATCTATTACGGCTGGACCATGGTGATCCTGGCGCTTGTCGTCATGGCGGTCTGCTTCGGGATTTCGCATAACTGCTTTACCCTGTACATTATTCCGGTAACGGAGAAGTTCGGATGGCAGCGGAAAACCTTCAGCATCGGACTGACCCTGATGTATATCATGCAGATGGCGGGCTCGGTGCTCACAGGAAGGATCTACAGGAAGCTGAAGGTGCTCGGCATCATGAAAATCGCGGTGCTGATCCAGCCGGCAGCGTATTTTCTGCTCTCTTTTGCCCGTCATCTGCCGGTGTTTTATCTTTTGTTTATTATCATCGGCGCCTGCTGCCCCTTCCTGTGCTTCCAGGCATTTACGGTCATTATCGCGAACTGGTTTGAGGAAAAGCGCGGCCTCGTGACCGGAATTGCCTTTATGGGTTCCGGCCTCGGCGGAATGATTTTCAATGCGCTCGGCGGCGTTTTGATCGAGAAAATGGGCTACGCGGCGGTTTACCGGATTTACGGCATCGTCATCGCGGCTGTCGCGATTCCGATTGTCTGGTTCCTGCTGAAGGAAAAACCCGCCGACTGCGGACTCCTGCCCTACGGGGAGAAGCCCGGCGCCGACGGACGCTTTTTCCATGAGCAGATTTACGGATCCAGCTGGGCAGAGGCGCTGCGTTCGAAAAACCTGTACCTTCTGCTGTATTCGGCGCTCGCGATCGGCTTCGCGACCAGCGTCCTCTCATCGAGTATCGTTACAAATGTATCGGACTGCGGCTATACCGCCACCTATGCGGCGCTGGTAAATGCGGTGTACCTTGGCGGCGTGAGTCTCGGGAAAATTCTTCTCGGGGAGATGTTTGACCGTCTCGGCATGAAAAAAGCGCTTGTGATTGCGCTTGTCATGCTCGGCGTCGGACTCGCGGGAATGTATTTTGCGTCGCTGAGGGCGATGCACCTGATGATTGTCATCGGCGCTTCGGTCGGCTGTGCGGCCGGGACGGTCGCATTCCCCTTAATGACGCAGGCAGTCTTCGGAAACCGGGATTATACGGCGCTTGCGGGGCTTCTGATGGCGGTCGGGAATCTTGGCGCCTGCATCGCGCCGTTTTTCGGAAACGCGGTCTTTGATACGACGGGAAGCTACCGGATGGCGTACCTTGCAGCCGGAATTGTTACCGCGCTGACGGTTCTCTCGTCACTGGTCGTTAAAACAATGAAGAAACCGGAGGCTTAACAGATGATGCTTCATGAGATCAGTCCGGTAAAGTTTCATAATGAATATTTTCCGTATGAAGCAAGAAAAGAAGATTGCTTTATCGGCTGCAGGAAAGACGCGGTGCTCCTTGGGGAATCGGAAGGAAAAATCGTGGTTCCGACGGTCGGTGAAGCGATGGAGGCTTTTCGTCAGGAAGACAGGGACGGAGAGCCTGTACCGGAGCTTTCGGAATTTCGCTATCTTTTTTCTGTAGACAGGGCGCGTTTTTTTACGCTGACTGAACGGGAGGTTTCTCCCTTCGGGAGTTATGACTGGAAAAGCCTCCGCTATCTTCGCGTTACAAAGCCCCTTCCGTCTGCTTTTGCGGCCTCGGTCGGGCAGCAGCTCTTTGCCTGGTACCGGAGGACCCGTTTCTGCGGCGCCTGCGGGCAGAAGCTTGAGCACGCCCCTTCGGAGCGGATGATGCACTGTCCCGCCTGCGGTGAAATGTATTTCCCGCAGATCTGTCCGAGCGTGATCGTGGCGGTGAGGGACGGCGAACGGATTCTTCTGACGAAATATGCGCCGTCGCATTTCCCGAACTCCACCCATAACCCGAAGGCCACCTATGCGCTTGTCGCGGGCTATATCGAGATCGGCGAGACGCCGGAAGACTGTGTGCGGCGCGAAGTCATGGAGGAAGTCGGGCTTCGGGTGAAGAACATTACCGCGTGGATGAACCAGCCCTGGCCGTTCACGTCGACGCTTCTTTTCGGCTTTTTCTGCGACCTT
>CAMOZF010000240.1 GCA_946630765.1 uncultured Lachnospiraceae bacterium
AGAGCTGGAACAGGCCCTGACGATCCTCTCCCATCTCGACTTTGTCTTCGCGAAGGCTTCTCTTGCGCGCGACATGGACGCCTCGAAGCCGGTATTCAATACCGACCGGCGGATCGTCCTCAAGAAGGCGCGTCATCCGCTTCTGGACAAGAAGAAAGTGGTGCCGATCGATCTGATGCTCGGCGGCGATTTTGTCCAGCTGATCGTCACCGGCCCGAATACCGGCGGCAAAACCGTTTCCCTGAAAACGCTCGGCCTTCTGCAGCTGATGGGACAGGCGGGACTGCATATTCCGGCGGTGGACGGCTCGGAGCTTTCGGTTTTTACGGAAATTTACGCAGACATCGGCGATGAGCAGTCGATTGAACAGAGCCTGTCGACCTTCTCCTCGCATATGACCAATATCATAAAGATCCTCGACAAGGCCGACATGGATTCTCTCGTGCTCTTTGACGAGCTCTGTGCCGGAACCGATCCTTCGGAGGGCGCGGCACTGGCCATTTCCATCCTGGATTTCCTCCGGAGAATGCAGGTCCGGACGATGGCGACGACACACTACAGCGAGCTGAAGCTGCATGCGCTGCAGCAGCCGCTTGTGGAAAATGCTTCCTGTGAATTCGACGTCGCGACGCTGAGTCCGACCTACCGGCTGCTTCTGCACGTTCCCGGGAAGAGCAATGCCTTTGCGATCTCCGAGAAGCTGGGACTTCCGTCCTTCATCATCGATGAGGCGAAGGCCCATATCGATAACGATACCGAGCGATTTGAGGACGTGATCAAAAACCTCAACGATACCCGCCGAGAAATGGAGCGGGAGCAGATGCGCGTCAATGAGCTGCACGCGCAGGCGGACCGCCTGAAAAAGGATCTCGAAACGCGGGAGCAGCGCCTTGCCGCCGAAAAGGAACGGATCCTCGAAAAATCCCGCGCCGAGGCGCGGCAGATCCTCGCGGACGCCAAGGAACAGATGGATCAGGCGATCCGCATGATCCAGAAGAGCGGTTCCGCGGATCTCCGGGAAATGGAAAGTGTCCGCCAGAAGACCCGGGAAAAGCTCGAACAGGTAAGTGTTCAAAAGGAGAAAAAGGAACGGACGCGGACGGCCACCAAGGCCTCGGATCTGCATATCGGAGACGGCGTCTTCGTCCATTCGCTGAATCTGAAGGGAACCGTTTCGACGCTTCCGGACCAGAAGGGCAACCTTTTCGTACAGATGGGGATCCTGCGCTCCCAGGTGCATATTTCCGACGTGCAGAAGCTCGAGGAGAGTACGGTTTCCCTGGACGGCAAAAAGGTGAAGAGCCAGGGCGTTTCCACCGCCGGCCTCAGTAAGGCCGCGACCATCAGCTCCGAGATCAATCTGATCGGAAAGCGTGTGGAGGAAGCCCTCCCTGATCTCGAAAAATATCTTGACGACGCCTATCTTTCGCGTCTTCCGCAGGTGCGGATCGTACACGGCAAAGGCTCCGGCACGATGCGAAACGCCGTGCACCAGTTCCTGCGCAGGCAGAAATTCGTGAAGGAATTCCACCTCGGCGAATACGGCGAGGGCGACAGCGGCGTGACGATCGCTGTATTCAAATAAGAAAGGGCCAAAAGACATGGCTGATAAGACAAAAGTCCTGATCGTGGACGATGATGAAAATATTGCGGAGCTGATCTCTCTGTACCTTCTGAAGGAGTGCTACGAGACCAGCATAGTACACGACGGAGAGTCCGCGATCCGTGAATTCCAGAGCTTCCGGCCGAATATTGTGCTGCTGGACCTGATGCTTCCGGGCATCGACGGCTACCAGGTCTGCCGGGAAATCCGGAAAAGCTCCTCCTGTCCGATTATCATGCTCTCCGCAAAGGGCGAGGTATTTGACAAGGTGCTCGGACTGGAGCTCGGAGCGGACGACTACATGGTCAAGCCCTTTGACTCGAAGGAGCTGGTCGCGCGCGTAAAGGCGATCCTTCGGCGCACCGCCGTGGACACCGCGGCCGCTGCCCCGGAACAGCATTCGAGAGAGTCCGTCGAATATCCGGACCTTCTGATCAATCTCACAAACTACTCGGTCACCTACCTCGGAAGGAAGGTCGAGATGCCTCCGAAGGAGCTGGAGCTTCTGTATTTCCTGGCCAAATCTCCGAATCAGGTGTTCACCAGAGAACAGCTTCTGGACCGTATCTGGGGCTACGAATACATCGGCGACACGCGGACTGTGGACGTCCATATCAAAAGGATCCGCGAAAAGCTGCACGATAACGAGCACTGGGCAGTCGCGACTGTCTGGGGGGTCGGCTATAAATTTGAGGTCCGTTCATGAAAATGCCGCTTCGGCTGAAGTTTACGATTGCCTTTTTCACAATCGCACTGCTCGGCTACTTTTTCGTTTACTTTTTCAGCGCCCGTGTTGTCGCGCGTCAGGCCCAGAATCAGGTGCTTGACGCGCTCTATCGGGATGCCAATTATCTGGCGGCAGCCTACCGGGTCAATACCGGCTCGGTCAATCAGGGGCAGCTGGAGGCCATGGCCTATGCCTCCGGCTCCGACATCTGGCTGCTGGATCTCGAGGGAAATGTCGCCGCGAGCTCCGGCACCTCCGACACGCCCGAAGCCGTCCCGTCCTTCAATCCAACGGAGGGCACGGCCAGTTACTACATGATCGGTGATTTCTACGGATGCTTCGAGGAGGAGCATCTGAGCGTCTACTATCCGCTGACCCAGGGGGTCATCACAAACGGCTACGTGATCCTTCACTATCCGATGCAGACCATCAGGTTCGATGCCGACAACCGTCTTCTCGCCGCCTACATCATCTACGGCGCGCTGATGCTCTTTCTTCTTCTGTTCTTTATTTTCCTCGAGCTCATTGTCACCCAGCGGATCAAAAAGGTCCGGACCGCCGGTCACGAGTATGTCAACGGCAACCTGAGCTATCCTGCAAAGATCCGGGGCAATGACGAGATCAGTTCCATTGCGGCGCTGCAGGAGGATCTCGCGAATCAGATCACGAGTGCTTCCGAGGACCAGCACCGTTTCCTCGCCAACATTTCCCACGATTTCCGCTCTCCGCTGACCTCGATCCGCGGTTACATGGTCGCGATTCAGGACGGCACGATTCCGCCTGAAATGCAGGGCAAATACATTGACGTCGTCATCAAGGAAACCGAGCGGCTGACCAAGCTCGCGAACGGCCTGATCGATATGACGCAGCTGGAGAACGGCATCATTCTGGACCGCTCCCGCTTCTGTATCAACGACCTGATCCGCGAGGTTCTGCCCACCTTCGAAGGGCCGGTGACCGATAAGAATCTGGAATTTGACGTGACCTTTGAGGAAGAACATGCCTATGTCACTGCCGACCGTTCGCGGATCCAGCAGGTCATCTACAACCTTCTGGACAACGCGATCAAGTTCAGCAATACCGATTCCACCGTGGACATCTCCACGCATCTGCACGGCGACCGCATCCTCGTATCGGTCGCGGACCACGGCGTCGGCATTGAGCGGGAAAATATCAATAAGATCTGGGAGCGTTTCTACAAAACCGACACCTCCCGCGGCCGAGACAAGAAGGGCACCGGCCTCGGACTTTCCATCGTCCGCGAGATCATTCAGGCACACAAGGAAAATATCGACGTCATCTCCACCCCCGGCGTCGGCACAGAATTTATATTTACACTGCCAAGAGAATAAGGAGGACATTCATGCAGACACCGTTTTTAGGCTGCGCCTACTATCCCGAGGACTGGCC
>CAMOZF010000241.1 GCA_946630765.1 uncultured Lachnospiraceae bacterium
GATCAGGGTGGTCAGGGCTTCGCCTTCCACATCCTCAGCGATGATCAGAAGCTTTGCGCCGTTCTGGACGATCTGCTCGAGAAGCGGCAGAATATCCTGGATGTTGCTGATCTTCTTGTCGGTGATCAGGACATACGGATCATCGAGAACCGCTTCCATCTTCTCCATATCGGTGCACATATAAGCGGACAGATAGCCGCGGTCAAACTGCATGCCTTCGACAAGGTCGAGCTCTGTCAGCATGGTCTTGGACTCTTCGATCGTAATGACGCCGTCCTTGCTGACCTTTTCCATAGCATCTGCAACCATCTCGCCGACTTCGTCATCGGAGGCGGAAATTGCTGCGACACGCGCGATCTGATCACGGCCCTGAATCGGCTTGCTCTGCTGAGCGATTGCTTCAACGGCCTTCTCTGCTGCCTTCTTCATACCCTTCCGAAGAACGATCGGGTTAGCGCCTGCAGCGAGGTTCTTCATGCCTTCGTTGATCATGGCCTGTGCAAGAACCGTAGCGGTTGTGGTACCGTCGCCGGCCACATCGTTGGTCTTGGTGGCAACTTCCTTCACGAGCTGCGCGCCCATGTTCTCGAAGATGTCATCGAGCTCGATGTCCTTTGCGATGGTCACGCCGTCGTTAGTGATCAGCGGGGTGCCGTAGGATTTGTCAAGAACGACATTGCGGCCTTTCGGTCCAAGTGTTACGCGAACTGTATTTGCAAGCTGATTTACACCGTTTTCCAGTGCTTTACGGGCGTCTGCGCCGTATTTGATTTCCTTTGCCATAATGAACTGCCTCCTTTATTTCACAATTGCCAGAATGTCATTCTGACGGACAATGATATATTCAGTACCGTCCAGCTTTGCCTTGGTGCCGGCATACTGGGAATAGATCACTTTATCGCCAACGGATACTTCCATCTTGATTTCCTTGCCGTCAACCGTGCCGCCGGGACCGACTTCGATGACCTCTGCCATCTGCGGCTTCTCCTGTGCGGAACCCGGAAGTACTATGCCGGATTTGGTGGTTTCTTCTGCTTCAATCTGTTTCAGAACTACTCTGTCTCCCAAGGGAAATAACTTCATGTCAGAACCTCCTTATGTTCACATTAAAAATGTTTGGATTGTATCTAATCAGCACTCTAAATGGGTGAGTGCTAAACCCAACGAAGCCTATAATACCACACTTCCTCAAAAAATCAAGCCCCAATTGCCTTTTTTTTCGAATTTCACAGGATGTTCATAAAAGCCGCTGCGCGGAAATGATTTGACAAGGCGTGATTTGTGTGCTACTTTAATAAATGTAATCGAATTTATCTTCTTCTGTTCATCTCGAGCAAGATTATTTCGTCCAATTCCTTTAGGAGAATCCCATGAGAGAAAAACTGAAAACGCTGCCGGTGACCGAGCTTCGCGCGATCGCCGCACAGAAAAAGATCCCGCAGGTCTATGCCCTGCGAAAGGCGGAACTTGTGGAGCGCCTTGCGGCCATTTATGAGGAAGAACAGGCTGCTTCGAAGAAGGCTGCAGAAAATGAAGCTGCGGAGAAAAAGGCCGCTTCCGATAATAAAGAAGCCGGTAAGCCGGAACGCACGGAGGAAGCTTCGGAAGCCGAAGCACAGGGAAGAAGGCCCGCCCCCGTCCAGCGGGAACGCAGAAGATATCCCGAAAGACAGGAAAAGCCTTCTTCGGATACGATGCTGCCTCCGAAGGGCCTTCAGGAGCTGGACAGCGGCGAGAAGGCCTCCGGCATTCTGGAGGTTCTTCCGGACGGATACGGCTTCATCCGCTCAAACGGCTATCTTCCCGGTGAGGACGACGTCTATGTCGCGCCCTCGCAGATCAAGAAGTTCAATATCAAAACCGGCGACTATGTCTCGGGAAGCAAGAGAATCCGCGGTGCGAACGAGAAGTTTTCCGCGCTCCTTTTCATCGAATCCATCAACGGTCTGTCGGTTTCCCATCATCTGAAGCTCACTGCCTTCGAGAAGCTGACGCCGGTCTTCCCGCACGACCGCCTGCATCTGGAGACGCCGCACGGCGAAGTCTCGATGCGCATCGTCGATCTCCTCTCTCCGATCGGCAAAGGCCAGCGCGGCATGATTGTCGCCCAGCCCAAGGTCGGCAAGACCACGCTTCTGAAGCAGATCGCGAAGGCCATTCAGAAAAATCACCCCGATCTGCACATTATCATCCTGCTGATCGACGAACGGCCCGAGGAAGTGACGGATATGCAGGAAACCGTGACCGGCGACAATGTGGAAATCGTCTACTCGACCTTTGACGAGCAGCCGGAGCATCATAAACGCGTATCGGAAATGGTGATCGAGCGCGCGAAGCGCCTTGTGGAAATGAAAAAGGACGTAATTATCCTTCTCGACTCCATTACACGCCTGACCCGGGCCTACAACCTGACGGTCACGCCTTCCGGAAGAACCCTCTCCGGCGGTCTCGATCCTGCCGCGCTTTACATGCCGAAGCGCTTTTTCGGCGCCGCGCGCTGCATGCGGGAAGGCGGGTCTCTGACGATCCTTGCGACTGCGCTTCTGGATACCGGCTCGCGGCTCGATGACGTCGTTTATGAGGAATTCAAGGGCACCGGCAATATGGAACTGGTCCTGAACCGGAAGCTTTCCGAACGCCGGATCTTCCCCGCGATTGACATTTTGAAATCTTCAACAAGAAGGGACGATCTTCTTCTCACCGAGGAGGAACAGAATGCGGTGTCCATTATTCGTAAGGTTACGTCGACCGCCCGGGCCGAGGAAGTGACCGAGCAGATCTTCGATCTTTTTGCCTCAACCAAAACCAACGCGGAATTCATTGCAAAGCTGCAGTATGTCCGCTTTAACTAAGGAGGAGCCGTGTCTTACAAACTTCACTGGATCGGCATTGCCGAAGAATATTACCGCGCTGAAGGCTTTCAGCCCGGAAAAGAAATTGTCTCTGCCTTTTTTGCCTGCGATATAAGGCTGAAAAAGGCCGAAAAGCGCCTTTCGGCCGCAATCACCGGCCGTTCCCAGTACAAGCTCTTTGTCAACGGGAAACCGGTCATTTTCGGGCCCCTGCGCGGTCCGCGCTACTACGCCTATGTGGACGAAGTGGATCTCGCACCCTATCTTGAGGAAGGCGACAATCGCCTGCTTGTTCAGGTGATGTCCTACCCCGGAAAGCCTTCCGCACGAAAGTACGAGGGCCCGTCGAATGCCTTCGCGGACGACGGCGGCCCGGCGATCGCGGCCTCAGGCAGGATCGGGGAAACGGAGCTTTCCGACAACGCGAACTGGTCTTGCTGGTTTGACCGGAGCATGGGCTATAATGAATATGAACTCTTTCTCGCCGGACCAACGGAATTCGTTGATTTTTCCAAATATGTGCCGGACCCGGCGTTGATTCATCCGGTTTCGGATCTTGAGTCCGCGGCCTACACGATTACCGGCGAGCGGCTCGGAAGAAGCTTTGAAAAGCGGCCGATTCCCAACCTTTACCGGAAGGCGCGGGAATTTGCGGACTTCGACTTCGGCACGGAGTCTGATCTTCACCGGGAAAGCATCCGGGTCATACCGAAGGACAGTTCGGCAAGCTTTGTCCTGGACGCAGGAGAACTCACGACCGCCTATTTCCGCGCCGGAATCTCCGGCGGAAAGGGCTCGGTTGTGCGCTTCACCTATGCGGAGTGCTATTTTACAGAGCTTACGGCCATGCGGGCGCTGAAGTCTCCGAAGGGATACCGG
>CAMOZF010000242.1 GCA_946630765.1 uncultured Lachnospiraceae bacterium
TTTCGTTTCATGAGAAGCAGCCCCTGGCCCGAACAGTGGCTGGACGAGTGCCTCGAACGGCTTCGGGTAAACACGCTCGAAGCGCTTGTTGAATCCGACTGGTTTTCCTGGTATCTTGAGGAGACGAAGCTTCGCCTGCAGAGCCTGATCGACCAGTACCGGCTGCTTCTTGAACGCTGCAATGTGCCGACGGTTCCTGATACTTTCGCACACGCCTACCAGAATGACATCGGCAGGCTGCAGGAAGCGCTGGATTTTCGGACCTATGAGGAGGCGAAGCGGAAAATCTGCGGGATCGCGCTCGAGCGCCAGCCGGTGACAAAGAAAAAGGACGGTTATGATCCGACGCTTCAGGAAAAGATCAAGAACCGCCGCGCTGTTCTGAAGAAGCGGCTGGAAAATGTCCAGGGCAGCTTTACGAAGTCCGCGGAGGAGATCCTTTCGGAGCTTTCGAAAAGCGCGAAGACTGCGGAGGAGCTGGTGCGTCTCGTGCGCCGCTTTAACGAACTTTATGACGCGGAGAAAAGGAAGAAGGGCATCGCGGATTTTGCGGACATTGAGCACATGGCCCTGTCCGTGCTGTATGAAAACGGCACGCGCACGGCGGCCGCAAAGGAGCTTTCCCGGCGCTTCTCCGAGATCATGATCGATGAATATCAGGACTCGAACCGGGTGCAGGAGACGCTGCTTCTTGCGGTGTCGAGAATCCCGGACGGCGAAAACAATATGTTCATGGTCGGCGATATGAAGCAGAGCATTTACCGCTTCCGCATGGCCGATCCGGGGCTTTTTACCGAGAAATACGAGCATTTTACGAGGGAGGAATCGGCGTCCCAGCTGCTGGAGCTCTCGATGAATTTCCGAAGCCGCCGGGAAGTGACGCGCTCGGTGAACTGGTTTTTCTTCCAGCTGATGCAGCGCGCGGTCGGCGGGATCGGATATGACCGGCACAGCGCCCTGTACCACGGTGCGGAATACCCCGCAGCCGGTGAGAAGAACGCCTACCGGACGGAGCTTCTGATTGCGGATACCGCGGAGGTCCCCGAAGAATATTCCAGGCAGGAGGCGGAGGCGCTTCTTGTCGCGAAAAAGATCCGCGAGCTGATCGATTCGGGCTTTCAGATTACGGGGAAAGACGCGGAGGGGAATGCGGTCCTTCGCCCGGTCTCGTACCGGGATATGGTCATTCTTCTGCGATCTGCGGCGTCGTGGGACAGTGTATTTCAGCAGGTTCTCGAGGCGCAGGGGATCCCGGTCTATGTCGAAAGCCGCTCCGGGTACTTTGATGCGCCGGAGGTGCATCTTGTCATGAGCCTCCTGTCGGTGATCGACAATCCGATCAACGACATTCCGCTCGCGGCGGTTCTGCATTCGCCGCTTTTCGGCTTCACGGCGGAGGAGCTTGCGAAGATCCGGGCGGATGTTGATCCGCAGGTCATCGGAAACGGGCTTTACGGCGCGCTTCTTCAGTACCGGGGCGAAGCCGCGATCAGCAGTAAAATCGACGCCTTTCTCAGGCGGATCGCAGGCTTTCGGAAGCTTTCCGCCAGCCTTCCGCTGCCGATGCTTCTTCGGGCGATCTATGAGGACACCGGAATTCTTTCCTATGTGCGGGCGCTTCCCGGCGGAGAGCGGCGCGCGGCGAACCTTCAGGCGCTTCTTACGAAGGCCGGAAACTATGAGAACACCTCCTATCACGGGATTTTCCATTTTATCCGCTATGTGGAAAAGCTTCGGAAATATCAGGCGGATGAAGGCGAGCAGAATACGGTCAGCGAAAATGACGATGTGGTCCGGATCATGACGATTCACAAGTCGAAGGGTCTGGAATTTCCGGTCGTCTTCCTGAGCGGGCTCGCGAAGCAGTTCAATCAGGAGGATTCGAAGAAAAAAATCGTGCTGCACCGGGACTACGGGATCGGTGCGGATCTCGCGGATCCGAAGGTGCGGCTTCGGAAAAAGACCTTTATCCGAAGCGTATTTGTCGAGAAAAACCGGCTGGAGAGCCTCGGGGAGGAGCTTCGGGTGCTCTATGTCGGCATGACGCGGGCCAGAGAGAAGCTGTTTCTGACGGCAGCGGCGGAGGACACGGAAAAGCTCCTGACAAAGTATGAGCCGGAGCTGGAATCCCTGCCGCAGCGGCTGATGATCGGCGAACTTACCGAGGCGAAAAGCTATCTTTCCTGGCTGCTATGCGCGATCCGGGGCGGAATGCCCGGTGCGAACGGTCAGGAAGGCGCCGGTCCGGCCGTTCTTCGGATCTGTCCCGCGGAGTATTTTGTGCCGCAGGCAGCGGAGGCGGAAAAGAAGGCACTTCTGACCTTCGAGGCGCTTCTTCAGACCGTTTCCGATACGGTGCCGGCGCCGGAAGCCGACCGCGCATTTGACGAACGCTTCGGTTTTTGCTATGATGATGTGCTGAGCAGGATTCCGGCAACGGTTTCGGTTTCGGCACTGAAGGCGCGCGCCTATGAAGAGGAAGTTTATGAGCCGGCGGCGCTGGTGCAGGACATTCCCGATCAGGAAGATTCCGCAAAAGGCGCAGAGAAAGCGTCCGGCATCCGCGGCGCCGAGCGGGGAACCCTGTACCACCGGGTCATGGAGGAGCTGGACCCCCGGGAGGATGTGAAGGAGCAGCTTCAGAGCTGGCTTCTTGACGGGCGGCTTCAGGCGGAGGAATACCAGGTGCTGGAGCCCGGAAAGATCGAGGCCTTTTTCAGCTCGCCGCTCGGGATGCGCTTTGTCCGTGCGTATCAGCAGAATCGCGGCTTCCGGGAGCGGCAGTTCATCATCGGCATCCCGGTGTCCGAGGCGTATCCGGAACTTTCCGGCCGTCCCGAGGGCGCGGAAATGATGATGCTTCAGGGCATTATCGACCTGTATTTTGAAGAGGATGACGGTCTTGTGATCGTGGACTATAAAACGGACCGCGTGAAGGAGCCGGAGACGCTTCTTTCGCGCTACAGGATCCAGCTTCAGCTGTATGCGGAGGCCTTGGAACGGGCGATCGGAAAGCCCGTGAAGGAAAAATGGATCTGGTCTTTTGCTTTGGGAAAGGAGATTCCTGTTTGAAGGCGGTAAAAAGAACTGCGGCCGTACTGTTGATATTGCTTCTACTCTTTCTGGCAGTCATTTTCGGCATCCGGCTCTTTCTGGTCCTGCGCGTACAGGGGCGGATTGAAGAACTTTCCGGAATCGTAGAGGAAGCGGAGGAATCGGAACCCTTTGATGCGGTGATCGTGCTTGGCGCAGGCGTGTACCGCGACGGAACGCTGAGCCCGATGCTCCGCTACCGGATGGAGAAAACCGTCGAATGCTACGAAAGCGGCGCTGTCAAAACGGTCTTTGTGACCGGCGATCACCGGCTCGGGGAGTACGACGAGGTCGACCATATGGTGGAGTACCTGATCGTTCACGGCGTGCCGGAAGAAGCGATACAGTTCGATTACAACGGCTTTTCGACGCACGAAAGCATGGTTCATGCGGCAGAGCAGTTCGGCATCCGTCGGGCGGTTGTCGTCACGCAGAAATACCACCTCTACCGGGCGATGTTTATCGGTGAGCGGCACGGCATGAAGCTGGTCGGGCTTCCCGCACGGAACTGGAAAATGTCCGCGGGAAATGTCATGCGCACCCTGCGGGAATGGGCGGCTTCGGTGAAGGATTTTGCGGGCTGCATGCTCGGCAGATAGAAAACAGATAGCCAAGCCGGAAGAAATGTGATAT
>CAMOZF010000243.1 GCA_946630765.1 uncultured Lachnospiraceae bacterium
TGACGGGACTCGGACCCGTGACCTCCTCACTACCAATGAGGTGCGCTACCACCTGTGCCACATCAGCATGTCTGCAACAGATGATATAATACACTATCAGTTTCAATTTGTCAAGCAGGTTTTTTCGTATAAGTCAATTATAACTGCGTATTGACTTCGGTATACGGGAGGATGGAAATTTCAAGGTTTCCGTTTCTCTGCCGCAGTTCGTCGATGAATGCCTTCTCCTCCTTCGGGTCCTTCATCTGGATCTTGTAGGACAGACGGAACATCGAGCCCATGCCGGTTGTCTTGACGCCTGCGTTTTCGACCTTTGTGAGGTAGTGCGCGAAGGTATCGTCAAATACCCCGTTATATTCCAGCGATTCCGGAATCGTGATCCGAAGAAGCTGATCCTTTGCCATCGTGCGGTGCTCGAAGATCGGCAGTGCTGCGACGAGATAATACAGCACGCACAGGCCGAGAAGAATCACGACGCCGTAGCCGATATAGCCCATGCCGAAGGCAATGCCGGAACCCATCGCAATCAGGATGCAGGCCAGCTCATCCGCAGACCCCTGCGCGGAACGGAAACGGATCAGGGCGAAGGCCCCGCCGATCGCGACGCCGGCGCCGATATTGCCGTTCACGAAGGTGATTACTGTGGCAACCATCAGTGGCATCAGCGTGGATACGAGGAAGAATCGCCTGCTTGAATGGATCCTGAAGGACATTACCCAGGAATAAATCAGGCCGGACAGGATCGCCGCGCCTGCCATAATGAAAAACTGAGCCGGTGTAACCGATGCAGAATAAATTGAATCAAACATATCTCATCTTCCTTTCCGCTGTTTTAAGCAGCTGCTGTCTGTATGCTTCGCCGTACTTTGAAAAGCTGGCCTTGTATATTTTACCTGCTGACAGGATGCCTGTGAGCCATAGGGGCATCGCATTCTGTACTTTAACCTCCAGGATCGTATAGCCTTCCGGAAGGAGTGAAATTCCGTCCATCGATACCCGCAGATCCAGCTGGTCGGTGCGGTATCTGGGATTCCCGTCGATCGTGAGCCTCAGATCTCCGTCCGGCTCGAAATACGCAGTCCTGTCATAGATGATCAGGCAGGCCGGTACGAGCGTATCGTAATAGTCCCGGAAATAGGTGATTTCGTTATTGATTTGTCCGCCTGCGCAGATATCGCCTTCCCGGTCGAAAAATTTCCTCACAAGCGGAATGGTCGACTGGACCCGGCGCTTGTAAACGATATCATAGGCTTTCCGTTTGAGCTCCAGAAAGACTGGCGAGCTGTCTGTGGCAAGCCCGTAGGACCTGAGCCTGATTTTCTCCTTGAACGTCGGCTTCTCGATCGAGCTTCGGATCAGCCGGTAGTCGGGCGTGTCATAGTAAAGCGAGGCGATTGATGTGAGGCCGAACTGATCCGCCTGCATATGCCCTTCCAGCCCTTTTCGAAAAAAATCGGTCTGCTCCCGCGACAGAAGGTACTTCAGTTCGTAGCGCTTCATGACTACGATCGGATTGTTTTTATCCTTCGTTACAGGCGCGGTTGGTGACTGTACTGCCATATCTCCACCTCCGATCAGAGCTCCAGTGTTACGGTAAAGCTTCCGTCCTTTACAGCCGCGGATACGCGTCCGTTATGCGCCTTCACAATGTCCTTGACACCGGCAAGCCCGAGGCCGTCCGCCTTATCATCCGCGTTCTGGAGCGTCGTGAAGCGGTCAAATACCTGCTGTACGCTGCCGTCCGGAAGTCCGCAGGGATTTTCGGTACTGAGCCGGATCCGTCCGTTTTCCCGGCTCAGGCGGAACAGCACCTTTTCTCTTCCGTATTTCAGGCTGTTTTCGATCAGCTCCTTCATCACCTGTGCAAAGGACTCCGGGTCGCCGAGAAGCATGACATTTTCGGTGATTTCCTGGGAAAGCACCAGTCCGCGGTCGGAAAAGCGCGTTCTGTTCTGATCCAGAAAATCCATGCAGATGTCCGAAAGATTGAAGGAGGTCTTCTCGATCTGTTCTTCTTCATAGACGCTGAGAGACCCAAGCTTTTGGACAAGCGCATCCATTTTCCGGACCTGCCGGCGGATGGAGGTTGTCTGCTCTGTCAGACCGTTTTCCCGTTCGAGGATCTCCGTATCGGCACTGATGACGGTCAGCGGAATCTTGAACTGCTTTTCGGCGCTCGCGATGAACTGCTTCTGCTTCCGCTCCGCCTCATCGATCGGCGAGAAAAGCTTCCGGCCGACGATCGTCAGGAAAATCCAGCTGATGACAACCACCACAATGATGCCGACCAGGGAATACACGAGCACTCTGTAGGCAGAGATCATCTCACGACCCTGATCGATGACCGTCACATAGCGAAGTCCGTCCCTTTCAAACACCCGGTAGCGATAGGTTCCGTGGCTCCATCCGGTCGACTCATTGACGAGGGATTCGGCCCAGGAGACCGCCTCCGACTCGGAAACCGCCGAGATATGGTATTCGACCATTTCCGAATTACCGCTCTCGTCAAAGCTTACCGTGAAATAGCGAAGCGACGCGTTCATGTCCGGCGCTTCGGGACCCATCGGGCCGAAGCCCTCCGGGCGCATGCCGGGATTTTCCTGGATTCTCAGGCCCTGGCCCTGCATCTCCATAAAGCCGCCGCTCTTTTCTTCCAGCATCTGCGTCACGCGGTCGGCATCCTGGGAAGCCATCGTAAAGTTTACCGCATTCATGATGCCAAGAAGTATGGTCAGAAGCACGAAAATTGCCGCAACCGCATAGATTCTGAACTTTTTCTCTGCACGATTCATGATTCCACCGCCAATCTGTATCCTGTTCCCTGCTCATAGCGTATGCAGGCAGGTATTTTCAAATCCCTGAACTTCTGATTCAGAGAACCGATTTCTACACCGTATTTCTCGGTATCGGGCCTTTGCTCCTCCATCAGCGTCTGAAGAAGGTCCAGCTCCTCCGCCGTCACCCGCCGCGAATCAATCCGGAAGGATGACCGGTGGATCCTGTGTCCGCAAAGCTCCGGCTCCGTATGATCCTTCAGCTTCTCACTGACATTCCGGATGCACTCCAGAAGCGCGCAGCAGTCAAATGGATAACTCAGGAAGGCGTTCGGGAGTGCTTCGGAAAGGAAGTCCTTCTGCGCCGGTTTTTCATGCATCAGAAGGATCACCGGCGTCTCCTCGTCGCTGCAGTAACGAAGGATGCTCCTGCAGTCGATTCTCGGAATATCCCGGCTGAGAATCAGCAGATCCACGGCTTCCTCGCTGAGTTTTCTTAACACCTGCGTTCCGTCAAAGGCGGTGCTGACCTGATGTCCTTCCGCGTTCAGGAGGATTTCATAGGCTTTCAGTAAGTCCCGGTCCGGGACTGCAAAAAGAATTTTCATTTTGCGCTCCTGTTCTTATCGTCTGCCGCCTCTTCCGCCGAAGCCGCCCTTGCCGCCCTGCATCCCGTAAGAGGTGCTGCCTTCCGTCTGCGAGGACTGCGTCCATGAAAGAATTTCCGCACCGTCTGCGTTCAGTGTGTAGCTTTCTCCTGTCTGAAGAAGAGACGAGCTGATGAAGCAGGCGCTGTAACTTCCTGGAAGGTCGAAACTGAAAAGCTCCTTTCCGGAAGCGTCCAGAAGGCTGTAGCTTCCTGCCGCAAAGCTTGTTCCGCCTGAAACGTAGGTGTTCGCGGAGGATCCGGAAGGTATGCTGCAGATGCCGCCGAAGG
>CAMOZF010000244.1 GCA_946630765.1 uncultured Lachnospiraceae bacterium
CCGAGCACGATGATGAAGGAGACCAGCTTGAAGGGAGACGCCGATTTCGCGTAGGAATTGTCGAGAATCGGCAGGATATTCATGAGGATAACCGCAAGTCCCGTGCCGAAAAGCACGAAGGGCATCCGCTTTCCGATCTTCGTATCCGCCTTGTCCGAAAGTCCGCCGAAAAACGGCAGCAGGAACAGTGCGAGTACATTGTCCGCCGCCATGATGACGCCGGTGAAGGTTTCGTTGAGATGGAACGTCTTCGTAAGGATTAAAGGAACCACGCCGTCATACAACTGCCAGAACGAACAGATGGACAGAAAAGCCAGTCCGACAAAAAAAGTCCGTTTGTAATTCAGTTTCATAAAAACCTCCCGCGAGTGCTTGAAGCTTCCGCTGTTTCGTGATAAGATAATGGCGGTCAAGCATGCATTTATGATGTAAATTATATAAGATTATAACCGCAGATGCAAGTGGTTTTATGAAAATCGACCAATTTTACCCTGCCGATCGCCGCAGCATTTTCTACGGCGGGCGGGCAGCCGCAGAATCGGCCGGATGAAGGGGGAAATCAGAAAATGAAAATACTTTCAGAGGAAAAGAAGCAGATCTTTTTCAGAAAAAACTATGCCCACCGAGGGCTCCACACGAAGGATCGAACAGTGCCGGAGAATTCGCTTGCAGCCTTCAGGCGCGCGGCGGAGCGCGGATACGGAATCGAGCTGGATGTGCAGCTTTCAAGAGACGGTCAGGTCGTGGTTTTCCATGACGACACCCTTGAGCGCGTCACCGGCGTCGTCGGGCGGGTGGACAGCTACGACTATGAAGATCTTTCACAGATGCACCTCTGCGGCACGGAAGAGACGATTCCGCTTTTTACCGAGGTGCTGAAAAATATCAAAGGCGCGGGGCCGCTGATCGTGGAGCTGAAGCATGGACCTAAAAACGACGAGCTCTGCGAAAAGACGCTGAATATCCTCAAGGACTTTCATCAGGATTACTGCATCGAAAGCTTTGACCCCTTCATCGTCGCATGGTTCCGGAAAAACGCGCCCGGCATTGTCCGGGGCCAGCTTTCCGCGCCCTATGAGACGCTGAAGCAGGGCCAGCCGGGGCTGGTCGCAAAGCTCCTCTCCCGCTGCTTCTTCAATTTCACCGCGCGCCCGCACTTTATCGCCTATCAGATCGGCCCGCATCCTGCGAGCGTCGATCATTTCCGCAAAAAAGGCGGCCTCCTGTTCGGATGGACCGCCAGAGACCGTTCCGGCGAAGCCGAAAACGATGCGATGATCTTTGAGTTTTATGAGCCGGATCTGAAATACTGACCTGTCATTCCGAGCGGACGACACACTCAGACTTCCTTTTTCACAAAAATCAGCCCCAGCAGAAGCCCTGCGATGAACCCGAAAAGATGGCCGTAGTAATCCACGCCCTGATTGTCCGGGATCAGATTGATCGCGGCGAAGATGCCGAGCCTCAGAAGCTGCTGCTTCAGCACGGCGGGGTTGATCACATGGCGGTTCCTGATGTAAAATGCAATGTTCGCGCCAAGAAGCCCCATGATTGCGCCGGAGGCGCCAAGAGACCAGGTCTGGTCTTTCAGCGCGAGGCGAAGCGCCGCATCCGAAAAGCCGCCGAGGATGCCGGAAAGCAGATACATCGTGTAGTATTTCCAGACCGGCTGTGTGAGAAGCAAAAGGCCCGAAAGTCCGTAAAGCGAGATCATGTTGAAGGCGAGATGCCGGATGTCTCCGTGCATAAACATCGCACTCAGGACCCGCCAGTACTCCCGGTCTCTGTACACGGTGTAGGCGTTCATCATCCAGTCGTATTCATTGTAGGCGAAAAAGCCCAGGATAAAAATCATCACATTGATCCCGATCAGGATGAAGATCGGGATCTGTTTTTTGACACTGAGTCCTGTCATAGCCCGAAAAGCTCCTCAGTTTTCGTCTCTTCTCTTCGTCCCGAGGCTCCTTGCGCAGCCCGGGTTCTCGTAGAGTTTTCCTGTCGTAAAATAGTTATAGGAGCGGCATCCGCCCGCGCAGCGGTACGCTTCGCTGCAGGAGCTGCATTCTCCGCTCAAAAAAGCCGGTTTAAAGCCCCGGTTATAGGAGAAGGCGGATTCACTCTCCCAGATCTTCCGAAGGCTCGTAAGGCGCAGATTTCCTTCGTTAAAGCGCTCGTCGTACATGGATTCACAGCCCCGCACATTGCCGACAGAATCAATGCCGAGTGTTGTAAGCCCCGCCCGGCAGCCGGTAAAGCAGGTCCTTCCGTCCTGTACGCCGCGAAGGCTCCCCTCGGTTTCGGTATAATAACCGATATTGTCGGCGACACCAAGCGCAAAGGGTGCCTCTCTTCGATGCTTTTCGACAAAATCGATCGCCGCGCGGAAGGAAAATCGCCAGGGAACGCCGCCGTTTGCCGCATTGCCCATCGGGGAGCAGGCCTGAAGCTGCCAGGCAAAGATCGGAAGATCCTGAAGATAGCGGTACATTTCCTCCAGATGCTTCACATTTTCCGCGTTGAGTGTACTGATAACGGATACCGGAATGTCCCGCTTTGTGAGAACCCGGATCGCCTGATCCGCCCGGTCAAAGCTGCCCTCCTGACGGTAGCGGTCATGCACCGCCTTCGGACCGTCCAGAGACACCGCGACCGACTCGATCCGGAGCGCCTGAAGCTTCTGGATCAGTTCCTCCGTAAAAAGGAATCCGTTGGTGATGATCGTCACGCGCATGCCGGCATCCGTGATCGCCTGCACGATCCGGTCCCAGTCCCGGCGCATGAAAACTTCGCCGCCGATCAGATTGACCCGCCGGCAGCCAAGCTCCCGAAGCTGCGAAACAACAGACAGACATTCCTCTGTCGAAAGCTCATTCTCCCGCGCCCTGCCGCCCGAGGATCCGCAGTACCTGCAGGAAAAGCAGCAGGCAAGCGTGATTTCCCAGACAACACTTCGAAGCTGATACTTCATCTGCCCCTCCGTCAGGTGCTTCTGCGCCCGAAATACTCAGGACCGGCATAGACCGTCTCGAACATTTCTTCCGGCTGCTCATCGTTTCCAGATCTGATCGGGGATCCGCATTCCGGGCAGAACTCCTGACCGTCTGCGATCCTTCTCCCGCAGATCGGGCAGAATACAGTTCCTTCCGTGCCGGCTTCCCCGGATTCCTGCGCCGGCTCATCCTCGTTCACCGCATAGTTCCCGGGATACGGACGCACCCACGCTTCCGTAAAGCCGCCCGCTTCGCGTTCCCCGCGAAACATCTGCCCGGGGCCGGCATAGACGAAGCCCATCGGATTCCCCTGTCCCGGGTCAGCCTCCGGGGTTTCCTCGACATCCCAGCCAAGCTCTCCCATCATCGAAGGCCCGCCGTAGACGTCCTCCATCGCAGCATCCCGATCAGGATCCTTCTCCGGCATCTTCGGCGGCTCCGGGCCGGCATAGACCCGGCCCATAACCGCATCCGGACGTCTCTCCGGCCTTCCCATCTGTTCCGGCCCGGCATAGACACCCTCAATCTGCACTTTTTTTCTTTTTCGTTTTAAAAAATCAAACATGTCTTACTCCGTTTTGCCATAGTTTTTCGCTCCATCATGTTATTTTCACGTCCGCTGCCCGGAACGTTCCGGGCTTCTCTACCTGCTATCATACGGCCGTTTTTCAGGGATGTCAACAGGAATTCACGGTGTCTTGCCA
>CAMOZF010000245.1 GCA_946630765.1 uncultured Lachnospiraceae bacterium
CCGAGCGCGCGGTGTACTGAAGAAAATCCAGATATTCCTGCTTTTCCAGGATGAAATCACTGCCTCTCAGAAAAGATGGGGGGCAGTTTTTTGGTACGCGCTGGTTCTTTATCGAGTACCAGAGCATGAAATCACAGACGGCTACCAGTCCGCAGCCGCCCATGTGCAGTGTTTTCTGTCTGAATCCCGCGGCCTTTTCAAACCACATCTGGCTGCCGCCGAAGCTCAGCCGTCCGCCGTTTCGAACCTGGATCCAGGGATCAATGGAGATACCGTTATATCGGGACATAGACTCACCTTCCGAAGCTGAAGAAATTCTTCATGCCGTTCACCGTGTTTTCCAGTGATTCGGCGACCGTATTCAGAGAGGCCACGAGGTTGTTCAGCTCGCTCATGTCCATGTTGGCAAGATTGTCTGCAGCTTTCTCAAGCGCGGAGACCGTGTCGTTCAGGCTTTCGACGTCGATCTTACGAAGCTGATCGGCGGCGCCGGAAAGCGAGGTCACCGCATTATTGATCTCGTCCATATTGATTGCGTCGACCGTCCGCTGGATGGACTGAATGGTCTGATCGATATTCTGGTATTCCCTGAAGATGAAATACCCGATGCCCGCAAGAATCGCGAGAAACAGGATCACGACGACCGTGCGGATGCGGTCCCCGGCCAGCTGCTTTTTCTGATGTCTGATCAGCTGCTTCATCAGCTCTTCATTGGTCAGTAGCTCCTTTTGCGCAATCTCGGTCTCGGCTGCTTTTTTTGTCTCTTCAGTTACTTCCGGGGTTTCTTCCGTGATCGTATTGGTTTCTTCAGACATGATAAATCCTCCATCTTAAAACTCCGTTTGCCGGAAAAAGAAACAGTATTTCCTACAGTTTAGTATATCGCGCAGCAGAACGGCTGTAAAGCGCTTTTGTAAAATTTATCCCAAAGTGATTTATCGCGAAACGATAAATAAGAGTTGACAGACGGATGCGCATCCTGTATACTAACAGAGAAACAGCCGAGCATTCGGCGAAGGAGGATGATTATGACGCAGAAAAATCTGGCCCGCTGGCTGAAAGGAATTATTATCGGGCTCGTACTTCTCGGGGTTCTGGTTTACGGCGTACTGATTCCGGTCTTCGGGAAGGGCATTGTAAATGACGCGCCGGAGTATCGCCACTGGTTCATTCCCTGGCTAATATTTGCCTGGGCAACAGCGGTGCCGTGTTTTATCGCTGCCGTATTTGCCTGGAAGATTGCGGTGAATATTGAAAAAGACCGGTCCTTTTCAATGGACAACTCGATTCTTCTGAAACGGATCGCAGTGCTTGCCGCACTGGACAGTGTCCTTGTGTTTGCCGGCGATGTGCTGATGGCTTTTCTCGGGTTCAGTCATCCGTCTGTCGCAATCGTGCTCTTACTGATCGTTTTTCTTGGCATTGCTGTTTCGGTAGCCTGTGCGGCGCTGTCGCATCTCGTGAAGAAAGCGGCCGATCTGCAGCAGGAAAACGATCTGACGATTTAAGGAGGGCCGCATGGAACAGGAGATGGAATACATGAATCTGAGCGAAGACGAGGCGCTCGGAGAGATTGTTTTTAATATTGATGTGATGCTTGCCATCCGCAAAATGAGCGTTTCGGAGCTTGCCGAGAAGGTCGGAATCACCCTTGCCAATATGTCCATTCTGAAAACAGGAAAGGCGAAGGCGATCAAGATCAGCACGCTCACGAAAATCTGCGCCGCACTCGACTGCCAGCCGGGAGACATCCTGGAGTACCGGAAAAAAGGTGCAGAAGCAAGCTATATGGGAAAGAGAAGACAGGAGGGAATATGAAGGCAATAGTAACAGTTATCGGGAAAGACCGCGTCGGAATCATTCATCAGGTCAGCGGGCTTCTGTCGGAAAATAAGGTAAATATCCTGGATATCAGCCAGACCATCATGCAGGAATATTTTACAATGATCATGCTCGTGGACACGTCGCTTCTCCCGATCAGCTTCGCGGAGCTTTCCGAAAAGCTGATGGAGGCCGGAGAGAAGATGGGACTTTCCATCCGCATTCAGCGGGAGGACAGTTTCGAAGCCATGCACAGAATCTGACAAAAAAGATACAGTCCGGAGGATTAACATGATCAGCAGAAATGAAATTCTGTCGACGATACAGATGATCGACCAGCAGCATCTGGATGTCAGGACCATCACGATGGGGATTTCGCTCCTTTCGTGTGCCGATCCGGATCCGGAGCGAGCCTGTGAGAAAATCTATGAGAAAATCACCCGCTATGCCGAAAACCTCGTAAAAACAGGCGAGGAGATCGAGGCGGAATTCGGTATTCCGATCGTGAATAAAAGAATCTCGGTCACACCGATCGCGCTTGTGGCCGCCTGCGCGCAAACAGATAATTATACCATGTTTGCAAAGGCACTCGACCGCGCCGGAAAAACCTGCGGCGTGAACTTTATCGGCGGCTATTCGGCGCTTGTGCAGAAAGGAATGACGGAAGCGGACAGAAAGCTGATCCGCTCTATTCCCGAGGCGCTTTCTGAAACCGATATCGTCTGTTCTTCCGTGAACGTCGGTTCCACGAAGGCCGGCATCAATATGGACGCGGTCCGCATGATGGGCGAGGTCATCAAGGAAACCGCCGAATACACGAAAGACCGGGAAGGTATCGGCTGCGCAAAGCTTGTTGTATTCTGCAATGCGGTCGAGGACAATCCCTTTATGGCCGGCGCTTTCCACGGCGCAGGAGAGGCTGAAAAGGTGATCAATGTCGGCGTGTCCGGCCCGGGCGTCGTTTACCATGCGCTTCAGGACGTGAAGGGAGAACCTTTCGATGTGGTTGCGGAAACGGTGAAAAAAACTGCCTTCCGCGTGACCCGCATGGGGCAGCTCGTCGCACAGGAGGCTTCCCGCCGGCTCGATACCGAATTCGGCATCGTGGATCTTTCGCTGGCGCCGACGCCTGCCGTCGGTGACTCCGTCGCCCGAATCCTCGAGGAAATGGGCCTGGAACACTGCGGAACGCACGGAACAACCGCCGCGCTTGCGCTTCTTAATGATGCGGTCAAGAAGGGCGGCCTGATGGCCAGCTCATCGGTAGGCGGTCTTTCCGGCGCATTCATCCCGGTCTCCGAAGACGAAGGCATGATTGCCGCGGCGAATGCAGGAACCCTGACCCTCGACAAACTGGAGGCCATGACCTGCGTCTGCTCCGTCGGCCTGGATATGATTGCGATCCCCGGCGATACCCCCGCCGCCACGATTTCAGCGATAATCGCAGACGAGGCCGCCATTGGGATGATCAACAGCAAGACCACCGCGGTCCGCCTGCTGCCGGTACCCGGGAAAAAGGTCGGCGATATGATTGAACTCGGCGGACTTCTCGGCTATGCGCCCGTCATGCCGGTTCACCCGGAATCGAGCGAAGCATTTATACAGCGTGGCGGAAGAATTCCCGCGCCTTTCCAGAGTCTGAAAAACTAAGTCTTGCAAAGGCTCCGGAAATGTGCTATACTATGCATTGCGCTGAATCCTCAGCCTTCCCCTTGAGGCGCTGGATGCCAGCGGCATCCGCTTCGCGGGTGTCTGCGAGGCAGACGGAGGAGGTGTATAAGGAGCCATAGCTCAGCCGGGATGAGCGTTCGCCTCACACGCGAGAGGTCATGGGTTCGATCCCCATTGGCTCCACGAACAAAATCGG
>CAMOZF010000246.1 GCA_946630765.1 uncultured Lachnospiraceae bacterium
CGCCCGCGCTTCCCGAGGGCGTGGAGGACGAGATCCGTGAGAAGGCGGCCCGGATTTTCAGAGCGGTTGACGCCTACGGACTGTCGCGCGTGGACTTCTTCCTGGACGATCGCGGCGTTGTTTTCAATGAAATCAATTCGATTCCCGGCTTCACCTCGATCAGCATGTATCCGATGCTTTTCGAGAAGCGCGGGCTGACGAAGGAACATCTGGTGCAGCTTCTTCTGGATTCCGCAAAGAACCGTCCGCAGCACGGACTCGGAGAGGAGCTTCTATGAGCGGCGGCATGAAATCGGACGCGCCGATCGGGGTATTTGACTCGGGACTCGGCGGACTGACGGTCATGCGCGAAATCATGCAGCGTCTGCCGGAGGAGAGCATCATTTATTTCGGGGATACGGCGCGCGTGCCCTACGGCAGCAAGTCCCGGGACACGATTATCCGCTATGTGGAACAGATCCTGAACTTTATGCAGGAGCGTGAGGTGAAGGCGATTGTCGTCGCGTGCGGAACCGCCTCCGCCTATGCTTTGGAAGCGGTTCGTCATAAGGTGCATGTGCCGATCATCGGCGTCGTGCGTCCCGGCGTCAAGGCCGCGGCTGCCGCGACAAGAAACGGCAAAGTCGGCGTGATCGGGACGGAGGCCTCCGTAAAAAGCGGCCTTTATGAAAGTCTGCTGCACAAGATCGATCCCTCCCTGTCCGTGACAAGCACGGCCTGTCCGCTGTTTGTACCGCTTGTGGAGGAAGGGCTCTGGGAGGACGAGATCACGACCCTTGTCGCAAAACGCTATCTCTCGAAGATCCGGGATGCGGGCGCGGACACGCTGATCATGGGCTGCACGCATTATCCGCTGCTTCAGAAGACGATCCGGAGCGTGATGGGCGACGAGGTGAAGCTGGTGAATATCGGTGTGGAAACGGCAGCGGTGCTCGAGAGAACGCTTCAGGAGCAGGGCATCACGAGAAAGACGACTGACGCGCCGCCGGTATACCGCTTCTTCTCGAGCGACGCGCCTGAAAAGCTCTGCCGCTTCGGCGCTTCGGCGCTCCAGATGCAGATCCCGGAAGCGGTAAAGATTTCCATAGACCAATATTGACGGGAACGTCTTTTCATTGTATAATTAATTGGTTAATCTCAATCAGTTTGGAGGAAAATAATATGCCTTGGTGGGGATGGTTGATTATCGGAATCGCAGTGCTTCTTATCGGCGTTATCGTATTCCTGTTTATCTACGGCAGAAAGCTTCAAAGGAAGCAGGCAGATGCCGAGAAGCAGATGGAGGCGATGAAGCAGCAGGTCTCGATTCTCGTTATCGATAAGCAGAAAAAGAAAATGATCGAATCGGGGCTTCCGGACGCCGTCATTCAGGAGACGCCGAAGTATTCCCGCAGAATGAAGATTCCGGTAGTCCGGGCGAAGATCGGTCCGCGTGTCATGAACCTGATCGCGGACGCGAAGGTTTACGAGATCCTTCCCGTAAAGAAAACCTGTACCGTGACGATCAGCGGCATTTATATCACCGAGCTGAAGTCCGTACGCGGCGGCTCGGTACCGAAGCTTCCGGAGAAGAAGGGCTTTATGGCGAAGGTCCGCGAGAAGGCCATCAGCTACGTGAGCCGGAAGAAATCATAAGGCGGATCTCAGCGGCATTTTATTCGTACGCAGGCAGCCGTCGGTTTCATGCGTTTTGTCATGAAGCGGACGGCTTTTTAAAAACAGAAGAGGGCATGCATCAGGATGAAAAACATTTACGAGAATCTGACAAAAGAGGAACTGCAGAAGGTTCACGAAGAACTGCTTAAAGAGTATCAGGGCTATCAGCGCCTGGGGCTGAAGCTGGATATTTCCAGAGGGAAGCCGTCGCCGGAGCAGCTGGATCTTTCGATGGCGCTTCTGGATGAAATGCATTCGGAGGTGGACTATACGAGCGAGAACGGCTTTGACACGAGAAATTACGGCGAACTGACCGGTATTCCGGAGGCGAAGCGGCTGATGGCCGATGTCATGGAAACCCGGCAGGAGAATGTGATTATCTTCTGTGATTCCAGTCTGAACATCATGTATGACCTGATCACGAAGAACATGACGCACGGCGTGATGGGCTCCACCCCCTGGTACAAGCTGCCGGAGGTGAAGTTTTTGTGCCCTGTGCCCGGCTACGACAGGCATTTTGCGATCACCGAGTATTTCGGCATTAAAATGATCAACATCCCGATGAAGGAAGACGGCCCCGACATGGACCTCGTCGAGAAATATGTCTCGGAGGATCCGCTTGTCAAGGGAATCTGGTGCGTGCCGAAGTACAGCAATCCCACGGGAACGGTGTATTCTGAAGAAACCTGCTTCCGCTTCGCACGGCTTCAGCCGGCAGCGGAGGATTTCCGCATTTACTGGGACAATGCCTATAACGTGCACCATCTTGACATTTCCAGACCGCGCGTTATTCCGGAACTGATCGAGGAGTGCCGGCTTGCCGGTCATCCCGACATGGTCTATAAGTTCGGCTCCTTCAGTAAGATCAGCTTCCCCGGAAGCTCGATCGCCGCGCTGGCCACTTCCCCCGCGAATATTGCGGACGTCGTGAGCCAGATGAAGGTGCAGACGATCGGCCACAATAAGATCAACCAGCTTCGCCACGCGCGCTTCTTCGTGGATCACATCGGTGTTATGAACCATATGCGCAAGCATGCCGCAATCCTGAAGCCGAAGTTCGACCTCGTGCAGAAGAGCCTGAATGAAGCGCTTTCCGGCACCGGACTTGCCAGCTGGACTGATCCCGAAGGCGGCTACTTTGTTTCCTTTGATACGCTGCCCGGATGCGCGAAGGCCGTCGTGAAGAAGATGAAGGAGGCCGGCGTTGTCATGACGGACGCGGGCGCGACCTTCCCCTACGGCATCGATCCCGAGGATAAAAATATCCGGATCGCGCCTTCATTTGCGGAGCTTGATGAGATTGAGAAGGCGCTCGCGATTTTCGGCTGCGTTGTCAAGCTTGTGAGCGCGGAAAAGATTCTCGCCGAAAAGGAAAAGAATTAACAGCTGTAAATATACGAATCGGAGACAGAGAGAATGTCTGAAGACAACAACAAGAACAATCAGGACCAATACGAATCGGTATGTTACGTATGCAGAAGATCCGAGTCCAAGGCCGGTCCGATGATCCGGATGCCCGGCGGGATCTGCATGTGTCAGGATTGTCTGCAGAAAAGCTTTGACGCGGCCATTCAGATGACCGGCGGCGATTTCAGTAAAATGTTGCCGCCGCAGTACCCGGGAATGGTGCCGCAGAACAATTCGAAAGAAGAGGAAAACGACGGAAGCGCGCCGCAGGATAATGCGGGACCGCAGCCGATGAATTCTCCCTTCGGATTCTCGATGGTGATGACGCCGGAAGAGATTCAGTCGATGCTCGGAAGGCGTCCGATGCCGAAATCCGTCAAGAAGTCAGACGGTGCCGACGTGCCCAAAATCGACATGGCGAAGATTCCGGCCCCGCACAGGATCGCCGAAATGCTTTCCCAGTATGTGGTCGGTCAGGATCAGGCGAAAAAGGCCATCTCGGTCGCCGTTTACAACCACTATAAACGTCTCGCGAACGGCGATCAGGATGTGGAGATCGAGAAATCCAACATGCTGATGATCGGACCGACCGGTTCCGGAAAGACCTTCCTTGTCA
>CAMOZF010000247.1 GCA_946630765.1 uncultured Lachnospiraceae bacterium
CCAGACGATCCTTGCAAATGTGGAGCTTGCGCTGACAATCGGCGGCATTTCCGGCCTCGAGCGCAGGGAGCGGGCGAAGGAGGCCCTGGAGAAGGTCGGTCTCGCTGAGCATATTCATAAGAAGCCGAGCCAGCTTTCCGGCGGCCAGATGCAGCGTGTCGCGATCGCGCGTGCGCTTGTGAATGATCCCGACATCCTGCTTGCGGATGAGCCGACGGGCGCGCTCGACAGTGAGACGAGTGTCCAGGTCATGGACCTTCTGAAGGAGGTCGCCGAGGACCGGCTTGTCGTCATGGTCACCCATAATCCGGAGCTTGCCGAGCAGTATGCGACCAGAATCGTCCGTCTGAAGGACGGGCAGATTATTTCCGATTCGGATCCTTTTGAACCGAATGCTTCCGTGCCTGCGGTGCATCGAAATCTCGGGCGCGCCTCGATGAGCTTTTTCACGGCGCTTGCGCTCAGCTTCAATAACCTCCGTACGAAATTCACGCGGACCGTACTGATCGCCTTTGCCGGATCCATCGGCATCATCGGCATCGCGCTCATCATGTCGCTGAGTAACGGCGTTAATCTCTACATCAAAAATGTTGAGGAAGAGACGCTGAAGGAATACCCGCTGTCGATCACGGGCTTCAGCTTTGACATGTCCAGTCTCGTGGAAAACAGAGGCGGAAAAGAAAGTGAGGAAACCAGGGAAGAAACGCCTGAGGAGATTGAAGTCCGCGAGCTTCAGACCATTACGACGCTCTTTTCCACACTGACGACGAACGATCTGAAGTCGCTGAAGGTTTTCCTTGACAGCGACAAGAGCCATGTGCGGGATTATGCGAACGCGATTGAGTACAGCTACGGTGTGACCCCGCTGATCTACATCGAGAAGGCGGACGGATACCGCCAGGTCAATCCGGACACCCTGATGAGCTCGATGGGCTATTCGTATTCCACAAGCGGCATCGCTTCGATGTTCAGCTCCTACGGCTCGACGGATATTTTCCACTCGCTTCCCGAGAACGAAGAGCTGTATATGAGCCAGTACGACGTCAAGGCCGGCCGCTGGCCGGAGCGCTACAATGAATGCGTGCTCGTTCTCAGCTCCTACGGAAGCATCACCGATATCGCGCTGTATGACCTGGACATGAAGGATTCGTCCGAGCTGGATCAGATGATCGCGGATTTCCTCGCGGGAAAGAACGTGGAAATCCCGAGCGCTTCGGGACGCTTCCACTATGACGATTTCCTGGGGATCCGCTTCAAGCTTGTAAATGCCTCCTCCTTCTATTCCTACGATCAGGAATACAAGGTCTGGACGGATAAGCGGGATGACAAGGCCTTTCTGAAGGAACTGATCGAGAACGGAGAGGATCTGGAGATCGTAGGTGTTGTGCAGCCCAAAGAAGACGCGAGTGTCGCCATGCTGAGCTATGGCGTCAATTACCCGGCGGAGCTGACCTATCACTGCATTGAGACCGCGTATGCGAGCGAAGTGGTGCGCAGCCAGATGCGCGACCCGGAGACCAATGTGATCACGGGAAAGGCATTTGGTGAGATGGACCGGAATTCTCTCGATATGGCCTCTCTTTTTACCGTGGATGAGGAGGCAATCAAAGAGGCCTTCAAATTTGACACCGAGAGCCTCGATCTGGACTTTTCAAGCGCCTTTTCGGGAATGGATTTTTCGGATCTACTGTCGGAGCAGGATTTCAATCTCGCGCTTCCCTCGCTGGATCTGCAGTCGCTTTTCTCGGAGGTCCGTGTGAATGTTTCCCAGGAAGGCATGGAGAATCTTTTCTCGGAGCTTCTTGCGGCCTACTCGGAGTATTCGGAAGCGGATCCCTCCACATCCTGGAGCGCGCTTCCGGAGGCGCTGTCTTCATATCTTCAGACAGAGGAAGCGTCGGGCATGATCTCGGAAACCGTGACGGAAATTGCGCAGAATTTTGCGGCTTCGCAGATCACGGAGGAGGAAGTCCGGGCCTTTGCCGGGAAGATTCTGACAGGCTACCAGGAGTATCTTTCTGCCAATGAACTGACGGACCCGGAAAAGGCAGCGGATTATATTCAGGAATATCTGCAGTCAGAGGAGGGCACCGCGGTGATCCGTGAAGGCGTTGAGGCGCTGATCGGAAAGCTCGCCGAGGCTTCTGTCCCGGCCGAGGATGTTCAGGCGCTCGGGGAGGCGCTGATCAGCGGTTACGAGAAGTACGCCCAGGAAAATGAGGCGCCGATGATCTCCAAAATGCAGGAGTCCTTCCGCGGCTTTATCGAGACAGAACAGGCGTCGCAGCTGATCCGAAGTGCCGCCGAACAGGCCATTGACACTTCCGGACTTCAGCGGCGGCTTTCTCAGGAAATCGGAAGCTTCACTGGCGCCATGACCCAGCAGATTAGTTCGATGATGACATCGGCCATGACAAAGCTCGGGGAGAAGATGGCGGAAGAGATGCCGAAAATGATGGAAGACATGATGGCGCAGATGTCGGAATCTTTTAATTTTGACGCCGACACCTTCAGCAAGGCAATCTCGATGAATTTTACCGAGGAAGAGCTGCAGCAGCTGATGAATTCCCTGATGTCGACGGATGCGGCGACCTACAGCGGCAACCTTCAGCGCTTCGGCTATGTCTCCTTGGAGGAACCGAGCTCCATCAATATTTATCCGATTGATTTTGAAGCCAAGGCCTCCATCAAGGAAATCCTGGATCAGTACAATCGCGACATGGAGGATGCCGGAGAGGATGAGAAGACGATCGCCTACACGGATATCGTCGGAACGCTGATGAGCTCTGTGACAGACATAGTAAATGCAATCAGCTATGTACTGATTGCATTTGTAGCGATTTCATTGATTGTCAGCTCCATCATGATCGGGGTCATCACCTATATCAGTGTACTGGAGCGCCGCAAGGAGATCGGTATCCTGCGTGCGATTGGTGCGAGCAAGCGCAATATTTCCGAAGTGTTCAACGCGGAGACCATTATTATCGGTGTGCTGGCAGGCGTCCTCGGCGTCGTGATCACGGAGATCATCCTTGTGCCGGCGAATATTATCCTGCGTAATGTCACCGGCCAGAATATCCGGGCCGTGCTGCCGGTGTTTTCGGCATTCATGCTCGTGCTTCTGAGCACGGGCCTGACGATGCTCGGCGGTTTTATTCCCTCCAAGAAGGCCAGCCGTTCGGATCCTGTGACAGCGCTCCGAACCGAGTAAAAGGATATACCGTTACTTCAGCGTAAACATTCCGCAGACAATGGGGCTCGAATGCTTCCGTATATACTGTGTATACTCCTCAGAGCTGAGGTAGAGCTTTTCACCCCAGGAGGAAATCTCAAAAAGCACCGGCTTTTTCAGGTCCTCCGGGTGGAAGACGCCGGTCAGCGTGACAAAATGCCCGTGCACATCGCGGTGCGCGAGATGCAGCTTTCCGGCAGAATCCATGCGGTAGAAATTTACGCCGCGTTTTCCGGGGGAGAGGAAGTGCGGACCGATGATCAGCATGCAGGGATAGCCGCGCCGGACAGACTCCTCCGCAAGCCGGAGCCGCTTTTTCGGGTCATTCTGCCAGAGGAAGCGGATGCGCTCCTTACTTCCCATGGAACTCAGAAAATGGTTGATAAACCCGGCCATTTCGAAAGAAAAGGAGCCGAGCTTCGGGAAAATCGGGTAGCC
>CAMOZF010000248.1 GCA_946630765.1 uncultured Lachnospiraceae bacterium
GGCAACCTCCTTCCGGACATTGTGATAGACCAGTTCGGAGTCATACTGCGCACCGACGCCCGCGAGAGACTCGCGCTCTGACTGCGGAATTCCCAGACGTTCAAAGGTATTTTTGATCTCCGCCGGCACCTCTTCCCAGCTCGTATGCATCCGCTCCGTATTCGGCCGCACGTAGGTCACAATATGGTCCATATCGAGCCCTTCAATCGACGGTCCCCAGTCCGGCATCCGGAGCTTATGGAAGATCTGAAGCGACTGCTGCCGAAAGTCCCGCATCCACTCGGGATCCTTTTTCTCTCTGGAAATCTGATCGATGATTTCCGGCGTCAGACCGCTCTCCACGCGGAAGCTGTCCCGGTCCTCCACACGGAAGTCGTACAGGCTCCGGTCGATATCCTCAACCCGTGTTTTTTCTTCCGTCATGACTTTTCCTCCGTCCAGGCAGAGAAACCGTGCGCCGAAATCTGATCAATGAGTTCCGGGCCGCCGTTCTCCACGATCCGTCCGTTCACAAGGACGTGCACCGCGTCCACCTTCAGGGCGGACAGAATTGCCGCGTTATGTGTGATGATGAGAAGGGACGCCGATTTGTCCTTCTGAAATTCTTCGATTCCGCGTGATACCGTGTGCACCGCGTCGACGTCGAGCCCCGAATCCGTCTCGTCCAGAATCGCGAGCTTCGGCTTCAGGATGAGCATCTGCAGGATCTCCGCCTTTTTCTTCTCGCCGCCGGAAAAGCCGACATTCAGATCGCGCTCCGCGTAGGCTTCATCCATCTGCAGCGTCGAGAGCACGCTCCGCACTTCCTTTTTGAAGTTCCAGAAGCGGATTTTCTCGCCGGTCCGCTCTGAAACCGCGCTCCGCATGAAATTCTCGAGCGAGATGCCCGGAACCTCCAGCGGATTCTGGAAGGAAAGGAAAATGCCCTTCTTCGCGCGCTCCTGTACCGGAAGCGACAGAAGATCCTCCCCCTCAAAGCTTGCGCTGCCGCCCGTCACATGGTATTCCGGGTTTCCCATCAGGATCCCGGCGAGCGTCGATTTTCCGGCGCCGTTCGGCCCCATAATGACGTGGGTTTCCCCCTGATTGATCACAAGATCGACTCCGCTTAAAATATCATTTTCTTCAACGCCTGCCGTGAGGCCCTGAATGCTCAGTAATGCTTCTGACATGAACTCTTTTCGTCCTTTCTGTTATTCAGTCACCCGGATTATATTCCTATTCGCCTACTGTGTCAATAGGTTTTTATAAAAAAGACTTGATTTACCTATTTACCCAGATGTATAATAGGTAAATCATAAAGGACGGAGGGAATGCCTCATGATCTCAACCAGAGGGCGCTATGCGATCCGCGTCATGATCGATCTCGCGGAAAATGAAAACGGCAGCTATATCCCCTTAAAGGATATCGCTGCCAGGCAGGAAATCTCCAAGAAATATCTGGAGATTATTGTGAAAGATATGGTGTCGGGCGGCCTGATCAAAGGCTCAAGCGGCAAAGGCGGCGGTTACCGGCTCACAAGGAAGCCGGAAGAATATACCGTCCTTGAAATTCTCGAACTGATGGAAGGCACGCTCTCTTCTGTCGCCTGTCTTGCTGCAGACAGCTTCGACTGTCCGAGGAGGACCGCCTGCCAGACCCTTCCGATGTGGGAGGAGTATGACAAGATGGTGCACGATTTCTTCGAAGGAAGAAAACTCAGCGATCTTCTGAAGCAGTAAAGGTCCTCTCGGAAAAAAGAAAACTGTGCGGATCCGGTCAGATATTCATCTGCAGCTTCTGCTTCGATTGTTGACGAATCTGTTCTCAAATATAATCCTGCGCAAGATGCGCGGCAATCTGAATGGTAGAAGGTATTCTTTTCGGCATGTTATCACTCCTTTTTAATCGATCTGCGCCAGGTATAAACCCGGCTGTCCAACAAATGTCCGGCAGATACTAAAAAATTTTATTCCTTCGCACCGAAGCCTGCGCCCGGATCCTCCGGCTTTTCGACACCGTCCCAGGGCGCCCAGGACAGGTACTTCCGTCTGCCGTAATTTCCGGGGATTTCCGAGGAATACGGCTTCGGGAAAAAGGCCGAATTGAATTCGCCGCGGTCATGATTTCTGAAGAACAGGCCGAGCGTATCGTCCTCATAGATCTGCAGAATCACACTGTGGCAGTAGCTTCCGCGGATATTTTCGAAGGAAGCCACGTCAACCTGCGGAATATCCTGCCAGTCGACCCATTGAATCTGCGAGAAGATCCGCTCCTTCGGGCAGTTGTATTCGCCGATATGCGAATGCCCGTACAGATGCAGCCTCGTCCGAAGCGGAAGCGGCTGAATCTTCGACAGGATCTCGGTGTCCCGGTTTCCGCCCGGGAAGGCGCAGTGTGCCGCCGTCAGAATGTTCGGCTTCCCGCAGTCCTCCATGTCCTTCCGGATCTCATCCCAGTGCGCCTGCGTGTAGGGGTAGCATTCCTTTCCCCAGCGGATCCTGTTATGCGTCGAGCACCAGGAATTGTCATGCGCGATATGGTCACAGAAGAAATAAACCATATAATTTCCGAGCGCAAACCTGAAATAGGTATCCTCGCAGTCCTTCGTGGTCAGCCAGCCGTCATGCGCCCGCACCATGTCGTAAAAAGGCATGCAGAATATTTTTTCTCCCTGCCGCTTCTGATATTCGGCAAAGTCGTAGTCGTGATTTCCCGTGGCATAGGCAAGCGGAATCTGAAGAGACGAAAAGGCGTCCTCCTGAAGCTTCGTCATCCGCTGAAGCTCCGGCAGATTCGCGCTCTCCGTCGAATCCCCGAGATACCAGATCATTTCTGCCGGACGTCCGAGCTTCTCATAGTCCTCCATGCAGATCGAGAGGCAGCGCGCCGCATTGTCATACTTCGCCTGCTGCAGATCCGAGAACACCCAGACCGTATGGACCGCATGCTTTTTGCCGAGTTCGTAAAGTTCATCGTAAACAGACATCTCTTCTCCTTCCGCGCCCGGAAAATGCCCGGACTCCTTGTTCATTGTACCCAATGATCGGGAAAGTTTCAAGGAAAATCTCGGCGATTGCCGCCCGTTTTTCCAGGGATTTCTCCGCCGTTTTCTTCAACGCTTTTCGCCCCTTTTCATGCCTTTCACATGGATTTCAGAAAAATTTGAAAATTTTATCTTGACAGCTTCGGATTTTCCTGTTAAAATCCGTGACAACAAAACCGATGAGGAAGAGTGAGTAAGCTTTACCGATTTTTTCAGAGAGCTGTGGGTTGCTGCGACACAGTAAAAAAGATAAAGCCGAATGGACTTCCGAGGGCAAACAGAACGGATCTTTCCAAGTATGCGCGCCGGAGCCGGTCTCTCCGTTAACAAAAGACGGCATATGTTTGTATGCGCTAAGTGGGTATGTCATAACACATACCAAGCCGGGTGGCACCGCAGGTAGATTTCCTGTCCCAGCATCAGTAGACTGCTGGGGCTTTTTTATTGTTCTCAGCAAGGCATTCATTACGCATCATCGCGAGAAAAGGAGAACACCATGAAAGAAAACACCAAGATTCCTTACAAAATCTACCTCGAAGAAAACGAAATGCCCAAGGCATGGTACAATCTGCGCGCGGATATGAAGAACAAGCCCGCGCCGCTTCTCAACCCCGGCACCGGCCAGCCGATGACCGCG
>CAMOZF010000249.1 GCA_946630765.1 uncultured Lachnospiraceae bacterium
ACATGACACTACGGAGGGGCATTCCCCAAAAAAGAACCCCGGAACAGCGGCCTTCCAGCCGCTGTTCCGGTATCTTCTCCACTCCCTACTGTTTCAGATATTCCAAAAACTCGCTCTTCGGGAGCGGCTTTGAATAGTAATAGCCCTGAAGGCCGTCACATCCGAGCGCCTGCAGAAACAAAAACCGAGGGCGAGATGTACTCTTCTCCCTTCTTCCACCGGGACAGCACCTCCGCGCCGACGACCTCTCCGGTCCCGGGGCTCACAATCGGCTGGAACCAGACCTCAATCGACCCGTCTGAAAGCGCTCCATCGAAGACTTCCGAAAGTTCCGTGTCCACCTGAAAGTCCCATTCTTCCCGGGACGCCCTGTTCTTCCTCCAAAGGAGAATCAGAAGGACACTTTCCGCCGCGAGAAGAAACGCGAGAATGCATATGATGATTTTACAGATTCCTGATTTTTACATAGGGATCATTTACCTTGTCACATACTCCGCTAGCGCGAGCGCGATATCGAAATGTCCGACGTCATGCTGCGTGCCCTTCTTCTGGCCTTTCTTCTTCCGCTCATCCCACTTCGGCGCGTCCAGAAGATCGCCGGAGGTGAAGAACTGGTACAGCTCGAGGCCGCGGAAATCGCTCATTGCCTGCAGCGCCGCGCACTCCATCTCCACGGAAATGCAGCCGTCCGCCTTGTGCTTTTCGAAGTTATTCCTCGTCTCCCGGTAGAAGGAATCGGTCGTCCAGGTTTTCCCGAGCACATAGGGGATGCCGTTCTCCTCCATGCAGGCGGCAATGACATCTGAATTCTTTACCCTCACGTAATCGGAGGCCGGCATGTAATGATAGGAGGTGCCTTCGTCGCGGTACGCTTCCGTCGGAATCATCACCCTGCCGTGCGCAATCTCCTTATTGAGGCAGCCCGCCCCGCCGAAGACGATGTATTTTGAGCAATCAATGCAGGAAAGCGTGTCCTCCACGGAGCCGACGCAGGCCGGCGCGCCGACATAGGTCTTGAAAAAGGCGATTCTCCGGCCGTCAAGCATGAGCTGCCACACCGGCGTCCGCCCGGTCGCGAACCAGAACTCGGCGATTTCTTCGCAAGTATAGTTCTCCACGACATACTTTTCAATTTCATGTGAGAAGGTCAGGATGCAGGCATCGACCTTCGGTGCGTTCTCCCGGCGGGTCGGATTAATAATCGCCGGAGATTTGTTGTCAAAACTGTCAGTGATCATTCTGTTCTCCTTTCCTCGTACTTCACGGATACACGGATTGCTACATCGCTTCGCGATTCCCGCAATCCTACGTACATTCGCAGTCCGCCCTCTTCGGGCTCCCTGCTCATGTTCGTTCGCTCGTCAACCAGAACAGAAAAACGATGCAAGCATCCTTTTCTGTTCTGCTTTCCTCGTACTTCACGGATACACGGATTGCTACATCGCTTCGCGATTCCCGCAATCCTACGTACATTCGCAGTCCGCCCTCTTCGGGCTCCCTGCTCATGTTCGTTCGCTCGTCAACCAGAACAGAAAAACGATGCAAGCATCCTTTTCTGTTCTGCTTTCCTCGCTGTATCCTACAATTTGTTCCTTTGGATCTTTCCGGAGATCGTCTTCGGAAGCTCGTCGCGGAAGACGACCTTTCTCGGATACTTGTAGGGGGCGGTATGCTCCTTGACGTAGTTCTGGATTTCCTTTGCCAGTTCAGGCGTTCCGACGGTACCCTTGGTCAGGACGATCGAAGCCTTGACGATCTGGCCGCGGATCTCATCGGGCTCGGCCGAGACGCCGCACTCCAGCACGTAAGGAAGCTGCATGATGACGTCCTCGATCTCGAAGGGCCCGATCCGGTAGCCGGAGGATTTGATAATGTCGTCCACGCGTCCGACATACCAGAAATAGCCATCCTCATCGAGCCAGGCCGTGTCGCCGGTATGATAGTAGCCGTCGTGGATCGCCTCATTGGTCTTCTCCACGTCCATATAATAGTCCTTGAAGAGACCGACCGGATAGTTGTCGTTCAGTCCGATGACCACCTCGCCGACTTCACCGACAGGCACTTCGTTGCCGTCCGGATCCATCAGCATCACGTCGTACTGAGGGGAAGCCTTGCCCATGGAGCCTGGCTTGATCGGGTTTCCGGCGAAGTTTGCGATCGTCAGCGTCGTCTCGGTCTGGCCGAAGCCCTCGTAGATCTCGATGCCGGTCTGGTCGTGGAAAATCTTCGCGACCTCCAGATTCAGCGCTTCGCCGGCCGTCGTCATGTGGCGGATCGACGAGAGATCATAATGGCTGATATCCTCGCGGATCATCATGCGCAGCATCGTCGGCGGCGCACAGAAGGTCGTGATATTGTACTGTGCGAACAGCGGCAGGATATCCGCTGCGTCGAAGCGGTCGAAATCGTAGACGAAGACTGCCCCCTCGCACATCCACTGCCCGTAGAGCTTGCCCCACAGAGACTTGCCCCAGCCGGTGTCGGAGATCGTGAAATGCAGGCCGTTCGGCTCGCAGCGGTGCCAGTAGCGCGCCGTCATGAAGTGTCCGAGCGAATAGGTGTGCTTGTGCTCGACCATCTTCGGATTGCCGGTCGTGCCGGAGCTGAAGAACATCAGCGCCGTGTCGTCGCCCGCGGGCGTATCGAAGGTACGGTTGAAGCGGGAGCTGTACATCTTGTACTCGCCGTCAAAATCATGCCAGCCCTCTCTTGCGCCGCCGACCATGACGAAAAGATTCACGCTCGGGCAGACCTTCGCGGCTTCCTTCGCGATTTCCGCCGTGTCGCCGTCCGCCGTGCAAACGATCGCGGAGACGCCGGCCGCGTTGAAGCGGTAGACAAAATCATGCTCCTTCAGGAGGAAGGTCGCCGGAATCGCGATCGCGCCGAGCTTATGCAGGCCGACCATCGCGAACCAGAATTCATAGTGGCGCTTCAGAACGAGCATCACGCGATCGCCCTTCTTCACGCCGAGGGCCTTGAAATAGTTCGCCGCGCGGTTCGAGTCCTTCTTGATGTCCATGAAGTTGAAGCGGTGCTCGACCTTGTTCTTGTCGAGGTGAATCATCGCGAGCTTCTCCGGGTAGGTGTCGGCAATCTTATCCACAACGTCAAAGCCGAAATTGAAGCGCTCGGTATTCTTGAAGCTCACCTTCTTCGGAGAGCCGTTGTCATTTTCCTCGACGTCGACAAATTCCTCGATCAGGAGCGGCGTTGTCGAATACTCCTCTTCCTCCTCAGGAGAAATCGGCGAATAGATCAGCGTCTCTTCCGTCTCTTCGCCCGGGAGAATCATCGCCAGGAACACACAGTCCTTTCCGTCGATCGCGATCATGCCGTGGGGGGCGGAGCTGTTGTAGAAAATGCTGTCGCCCTCATGCAGGATTTCGCGCTTTCCGCCGACCTCGACAAGAAGCGAGCCTTCCACGATAAAGTCAAATTCCTGCCCGCCGTGCGTCGTGCAGTGGATCGGCTGATGCTGCAGCTCCTCCGAATACTCGTAGCGCACCCAGTAGGGCTCGGCGATCTTGCCCTTGAATCTCGGCGCGAGGTTCTTGATCAGAATGCCCTCTTCCTTCGCGGTTTCAAAGCCCTGGTCCTTGCGGGTCACGGTGTACGCAGAAAGCCTCGCCGTCGAATCACCCTCAAGAAGCT
>CAMOZF010000250.1 GCA_946630765.1 uncultured Lachnospiraceae bacterium
AGGAGGTTCTGGAAGGTACGCTGGATTTTTCCACGAGTGTCCGGGTCGGGCGCCTGATCGTGGAGGTGGTGCGTATTATCCTCAACCGGGACGTCCGCTACTTTATGCGAAGATTCAGAAAATATCTATAAATTACGCGATATTCAACAGGAGGTATTCTCATGGCTGACAATCAGTTCAACGAATCCGTAAAGGCGCTTCTTCAGGGGCTTGACGGTTTTGTATCCGACAAGAGTGTTGTCGGCAGTCCGATCACGGTCAATAACACGGTCATTCTTCCTTTGATGGATGTACAGATCGGCGTCGGCGCCGGCGCTTATGCCGCGAAGTCCAACGGTACCGCAGGAGGCCTGGGCGCGAAGATGAGCCCGACGGCCATTCTCCTGATCCAGGACGGCGCGACCCGGCTGATCCGCATCACCGGGCAGGATACGGTTTCGAAGGTGCTCGATATGGTTCCGGACGTCGTGGACCGCATCACCGCGAAGAAGGTGAAAAAGGACGCTGCGGTGGACGAGAAGGTCGAGGAGATCAAGAAGGAAGCGGCCGGAGAAAATTAAACCGTACATTTCTGAATTCCATATACAGAATGAGCAGATTTCGGGGGAAAGCTGCTCATTTTGTGTGTATTCGCGGGAGAAAGCGGCGGATTTTCTGAAAAACTCTGTCCGAAAGACTTTCCCGCAGGCAGTATGCCTGATATAATTCGGGAAGAAAATCAAAAAAACACTTGATTTTTCCGACAGGATGTAGTACCATAAGATCACACGAACAAATGTTCTATTCGGAGGCAGACATGGACAAAAGTGAAAAGTTGAAAGCGCTGGACGCGGCGATCGGACAGATTGAAAAAGCATATGGCAAGGGCTCGATCATGAAGCTCGGCAGCGGCACGAATATGCAGGTGGAAACCGTGCCGACCGGATGCCTGAGCCTGGATGTGGCGCTCGGCGTCGGCGGAATTCCGCGCGGAAGGATTGTGGAGATCTACGGTCCCGAGTCTTCCGGTAAGACCACGGTGGCGCTTCATATGGTTGCGGAGGTCCAGAAGCGCGGCGGCATCGCCGGCTTTATCGATGCGGAGCATGCGCTCGATCCGGTGTATGCGAGAAATATCGGCGTTGATATCGACAACCTTTATATTTCCCAGCCGGATTCGGGTGAGCAGGCGCTGGAGATCTGCGAGACCATGGTCCGTTCCGGCGCGGTGGATATTATTATCGTGGACTCTGTTGCGGCGCTGGTTCCGCGGCAGGAGATCGACGGCGATATGGGCGATTCCCACGTGGGTCTTCAGGCGAGACTGATGTCCCAGGCTTTAAGAAAGCTGACAAGCGTGATCGGAAAGTCCAATGCGATCGTGATCTTTATCAATCAGCTGCGTGAGAAGGTCGGCGTGATGTACGGCAACCCCGAGACAACGACCGGCGGCCGTGCGCTGAAGTTCTATTCCTCCGTCCGTCTGGATATCCGCAGAACCGAGTCGATCAAGCAGGGCGGCGAGGTAATCGGCAACCATACGAGGATCAAGGTCGTCAAGAACAAGGTGGCTCCACCCTTCAAGGAAGCCGAGTTCGACATCGTATTCGGCAAGGGAATCAGCCGCACGGCGGATATCCTGGAGCTTGCCAGCAACGCCGGCATTATCCTCAAGAGCGGCGCATGGTTCTCCTACAATGACGAGAAGATCGGTCAGGGCCGTGAGAATACCAAGGCATGGCTTGACGAGCATCCGGACATCCTTCAGGAAGTCGAGCTGAAGACGAGAGAGCATTTCGGACTTCCGGCTTCCGGAGAGCCGAAAAAGGAAGAACCCAAGCCCGCAGAGCCGAAGAAAAAGCGTGCGGCGAAGGAGGATGCCGACCAGGACGCAGTCATCATTGACGACGCCGAATAATTCAGAGGCTGCAGTATGTGTGAAGATCATGGCGAGGTCTCTTTGGAGATCGTGAGACAGGCAAAAGCCCGCGCACTGAAGATCCTGGAGTACGCGGACCGCACGGAAAAACAGCTTCGTGATAAGCTGAAGGAGGGAGAATTCCCTCCTTTTGCCATTGATGAAGCGGTTGATTACGTGCAGAAGCTCCATTATCAGGACGATGTGCGCTACGCCGAAAGCTTTATCCGCGGCAGAGTGGGCCGGAAGAGCGCGTATGAGATCCGGCAGGAGCTGCAGCAGCGCGGCATTTCGAAGGAGGTGGCGGAGCAGGCCCTTCTGGATGCAGACATTGAGGAGTCCGATACCGTCAAGGCGCTGTTTCTCAAAAAGTACGGCACGAAGGACCTTTCGGACCCGGCCGTTTACCAGAAGGCCTTCCGGTATTTTGCCGGCAAAGGTTTCGGATATGAAGTGATCCGGGATGGCATCCGGCGCGGAATTGAGGCGTCGGAAGACGACGAAATGTCCTGAAAAGTGTCTGAAATCCGTCTCTTGCAATACACAGGCACTTGTGCTATAATTATCATTGCCTTTTTGTTCGAACCGATCAGTATAAAGGAGTGAATTATGCGTAGATCAAGGCTTGTCGGTATCATTATCGCCGCAGTTATCGGCTGCGGTCTTGTGTTCGGCGCACTCAGCTACCAGGCAATCGCCGACCAGGACGAAGAGATTGCCGAAGAGGAAGCAGTTGTTCTTCGGAACAGTATAGAACTGGACGGCTTCCTGTATACGGCCTCACTTTCAGCGCTGGACGGACTTCTTTCCGGAGATTATATTTCTGACCGACTGATGATCAGAAATGCCGAAGACGGAGAAGTCCTGCAGGATTACTATCATATCTATGATGCTTCCAAGGCGGAAGTCCTGATTGTGTCGCTCTTTACGGATGAGGGCTTTGTTTACGAATGCGTGGATGATCCGGAGGACGGACTTCTGACGCTTTATAAGGTTGCGGGTCCGGGGGAGAATTTCCGTATCCTCGATACGGAATCTGTTTCCTATGCAGACGAAGCGCGGATCGCGGAGATTCGTGCACTTCAGGGTTACCTTCCGGAAGAGACCGAAGAAGCTGAAACAGAAGAATCCTCTGATGAGGAAAGCGTAGAAGAAACCGCAGAAGAGACCGCGGAATCAGCAGAAGAAGCCGAGGAAACCGGCGACGCGTCTCTTTCTGAAGAAACAGAAGAATCCGTTTCGGATCCTTCAGAAGAAGTCACCGGGCCGCTGACAGAGGAAGCGCAGGAAGAAAGCCTTCCGGCACAGGAATCCGTCACGGTGGCGCAGGAAACATCAGAAGAGGAAGCTGCGGCATCGGATCTGCCCGCAGAGGAAAGCTCCGATCTTTCGCTTCCGGCTTCTGAAGAAGCTGTCCCGGAACTGCAGGATCAGTTAGCTCCTGAGGCTTCCGCGTCCATCGGGTAAGCGCGGGTTACTTTCTGAAGATTACAGTTTTTGAAAGCCGGTTCTCCGGCTTTTCGCAGGTGTGGCGGAATTGGCAGACGCGCTGGATTTAGGTTCCAGTGGGCGACCGTGCAGGTTCAAATCCTGTCACCTGCATTTTCGAAGGACGGTCTTTTTAAAAGATCAAAAATTCCGAAATAATCATTGACAAATGATTTCCTTTGTGGTAGAATGCCCTTCGTTGACAAAAAAACATGCGGAAGTGTCGGAATTGGCAGACGAGCAAGACTAAGGATCTTGTGGCAGTAAT
>CAMOZF010000251.1 GCA_946630765.1 uncultured Lachnospiraceae bacterium
CAGGGCCCTGAAAGTCTGAAGCTGGGTGCGCTCCCGCTAACAGCCGCGTGAAACAGTCTGCCTGTCTGCTCTTTACGGTACTTCCCGGCCCGGCGGGGCGGAGGAAGGCGGCCGGCGCACGGAGGGGAAGGCGGGAAGCGGCGGCAGTGGCGGTGGCGGGCGGCAGTGAGAAGCGGAGGCGGCGAAATGGCAGTGGAGGGGGCTTTCGGGCGGTGTAGAGCAGAGGGGCAGGAAAGTCGAGAAGAGTTGACCGAAGCTGTCAAGAAAAAATACTTGACAGGGAGAGACTTTTCGTGTATGATACGCAGGGTGGTTTCAGATGGAGACGATTTTTGAGAGAACGCTGCTGTTTGATTTTTACGGAGAGCTGCTGACGAAACGCCAGCAGGAGATCTATGAGGATGTCGTGATGAACGATATGTCGCTGTCGGAGGCGGCAGAGGTGTACGGGATATCGCGGCAGGGCATTCATGATACCATAAGACGCTGCGAGAAGACGATGCAGGGCTTCGAGGAGAAGCTTGGCGCCGTGGAGCAGTTTGAAAGCACCAGGAAGACGGCGCTTCAGATGAAAGAGATTCTTGAGAACAGCGCGTACGGGATACCGGAAGAGCCGAGAGAGAAGCTGCTTTCGCTTCTTCTGGATATACTGAAGGAAATAGGGTGACTGTATGGCATTTGAAAGCTTATCGGATAAATTTCAGCGGATATTCAGCGGACTTCGCGACAAAGGAAAACTGTCGGAGAGCGATGTAAAGATGGCAATGCGGGAAGTGCGGATGGCACTTCTGGAGGCGGACGTCAGCTTTAAGGTCGTCAAGCAGTTTGTGAGTTCCGTGCAGGAGCGGGCAGTCGGCGAAGACATCATGAACGGACTGAATCCCGCGCAGATGGTCATCAAGATCGTCAATGAGGAAATGATCCGCCTGATGGGGAGCGAGACGACCGAAATGACACTTCGGCCGGCGAGCGATCTGTCGGTGGTGATGCTTCTGGGACTGCAGGGCGCAGGTAAGACAACCATGGCCGCGAAGCTTGCGAAAAAGCTTCAGAAAAACGGCAGGAAGCCGCTGCTGGCGGCACTGGATATTTACCGGCCGGCCGCGATCAAGCAGCTGCAGATCAACGGGGAGAAGGCCGGGGTGCCGGTATTCTCGATGGGCGATCAGCAGAAGCCGGCGGACATCGCAAAGGCGGCGATTTCCCACGCAAAACAGAACGGCAACAATGTCGTCATCCTGGATACCGCGGGACGGCTGCACATTGACGACGATATGATGCAGGAGCTCCTGGACATCAAGGAGGCCGTGCAGGTGACGACGACGGTACTGGTTGTCGACGCGATGACCGGTCAGGACGCCGTAAATGTCGCAAGCTCATTCAGTGACGAGGTCGGCATCGACGGCGTCATCCTGACAAAGCTGGACGGCGACACGAGAGGCGGCGCGGCGCTTTCGATCCGCGCGGTCACGGGAAAGCCGATCTTCTACTCGGGCGTCGGTGAGAAGCTCGACGATCTGGAGCAGTTCTATCCAGACCGGATGGCCTCAAGAATCCTTGGCATGGGCGACGTGCTGTCGCTGATTGAGAAGGCGGCGCAGGAAGTCGATTACGAGGACGCGGACAAGCTCAGCAAGAAGATGATGAAGGGCAAGTTCGACTACGACGACTATCTCGTTCAGATGCAGCAGATGCAGAAAATGGGCGGAATCGGCGCGATTATGAACATGCTGCCGGGCTCGGGCTTCGGGGGCCTCGGAAAGATGAAGGGTCAGATGCCTGATCCGGAGGAGTCGGAAAAGACGCTGAAGAAAATCGAGGCGATGATCTATTCGATGACGCCTTATGAAAGAAGCCATCCGGACGCGCTTACGCCGCAGCGGAGAAACCGCATCGCGAAGGGCGCCGGGCTCACGATGGACCAGGTGAACCGGATGGTCAAGCAGTTCAATGAAAGCCGGAAAATGATGAAGCAGATGACCGGCATGATGAAGGGAAAACGCGGAAAATTCAGACTTCCCTTCTAAATTACGGGTATCAACGGGGTCCGCTCCGTTTGCCATGATAGATCTATATTATTTCTGGAGGAACAAAGGAAGATGATCAAGTTAAGACTGAAGAGAATGGGTAAGAAGAAAACTCCTTACTACCGTATCGTTGTTGCGGACGCTAGATCTCCGCGTGACGGAAGATTTATCGAAGAGATTGGAACATACGATCCCAATCAGGAACCCTCGCTGGTTAAAGTAGATGCAGATGCAGCAAAGAAATGGCTTGCAAATGGGGCACAGCCCACGGAGACAGTCGCTAAACTTCTGAAGAATGCCGGTATCGAGTAATATAAGTTCCATCATCACTTGAGGAGGTATCACAATGAAGGAATTAGTTGAGACGATTGCAAAAGCACTTGTGGATGCACCGGATCAGGTAGTTGTGACGGAGCAGGTGAGCGAAAAAGGTGTTCTTTTAACGTTGAAAGTTGCTGAAACGGATATCGGCAAAGTCATCGGTAAGCAGGGCAAGGTCGCTAATGCGATTCGTTCCGTCGTGAAGGCTGCCGGCATCCGTAAAGGTGTCCACGTTATGGTGAACATAGAGTAACAGCTTTTATCAAGGGAATCGGCAGTTTTTATGTCGGTTCCCTGACGCATATTCAGAAAAAGGGACTGCAATGCAGGAAGAGTATCTGAGAATCGGCATTATCACGAGTCCCCACGGAATCCGCGGGGAAGTGAATGTCTACCCGACAACCGATGATATCCGGCGTTTTTCACAGATCAGGACGGTGACCGTGGATCGAAAGGGAACGCTTGAGCGGATGGATATCATCGGTGTCAAACAGTTCAAAGGAATGATGATTCTCGGACTTTCCGGGATCAGCGACAGAAACGAGGCGGAAGGCTACCGAAACGCGGACATCCTGATCTACAAGTCCGAGTCACCGAAGGAAGAAGGCCGGTATCTGATCTGTGATCTTGAAGGCATGGAAGTGTCGGATCTTGAGGGAAACCGGGTCGGAATCTTAAAAGAAGTGCTCTTTACGGGCGCGAACAGCATCTATGTCGTGGAGAGGGAAGGAAAGAAGGAGCTTCTGCTTCCGGCGATTCCCGACTGTATCCGCGAGGTGGATGTCGCACATAAAAAAATGACCGTTTATGTGCTTCCCGGGCTGGAGGATCTGTGATGAATTTCTATGTCATGACACTTTTTCCGGAGCTGATCCTGAGAACCGCGGCCGAGAGTATTCTCGGAAGAGCCGCGAAAAAAGGCCTTCTCAGCGTGGAAGCGGTCAATATCCGGGATTATTCATCGGATGAACGGCACCATCATGTGGACGATTATCCCTACGGCGGAGGAAGAGGCATGCTGATGCAGGCCGAACCCGTTGTCCGCTGCTGCGAGGACCTGCAGGAAAGGATCGGAAAGAAAACGCGCGTGATCTATCTGAGTCCGCAGGGCCGGGTCTTTGACCAGCGCATGGCCGAAGAACTTGCAAAGGAAGAGAATCTGATCTTTCTCTGCGGGCATTATGAAGGAATTGACGAACGCGCGATTGAACTGTGTGTGACGGACGAGGTATCGATCGGCGACTATGTGCTGACCGGCGGGGAACTGCCGGCGCTTGTCATGATCGATGCAATCTCGCGGCT
>CAMOZF010000252.1 GCA_946630765.1 uncultured Lachnospiraceae bacterium
CACCGTCTTCCACAACCTTGCCATAGGCTTTATAATAGTAGACGATCTGCGGGATCAAGCGGCCGATGTTGATCGAGTTGGCGGAGGAGAGGCGAACGCCTTTGCCCTCTGTGAGATGATCCGCTTCGGCTTTGGCAAAGATCGATTTAACACCGCTCTGGCAGTCATCAAAGTTCCCTTTGACGGCGATTACGGAAACATTGTTTCCTTCCTGCGTTGCCATCTGGGCTTTCTGAACCGCGCTGACGCCTCCGTCAGGGTAGTAGACGATGATGCCGGTTCCTTCGACATCTTTGAAACCTTCGAGCGCGGCCTTGCCGGTATCGCCGGAGGTGGCGGTCAGGATCAGGATCTTATCGCTGACACCGAGCTTTTTAAGGGAAGCGCGGATGAGCTGCGGGAGCATGCAGAGCGCAACGTCCTTAAAAGCGCTCGTCGGACCGTGAAAGAGTTCGAGAACATAATCGCTTCCGACCTTGACGACGGGCGTCAGATCTTCCGCGGTAAACTTACCGTCATAGGCAGCGTGTGCAAGCGAGAGCGTCTCCTCAAGCGAGAACTCAGGCAGCAGTGCGTGAAGGATATGGGCCGCGATCTCCAGCGAGGAGAGGCGGATCAGGTTCGTATAATCAAGAGAGGGAACCTTGGCGCCTTGGGGGACAAACAGTCCTCCGTCTTCGGCAAGACCCTCAAGAATGGCCTCGGCGCCGCAAAGCAGCAGCTGATCGTTTCGGGTGCTTTGGTACAGCATGGTAACTCGTTTCTATCGTGTAGTAGAAGGACGCGAAGCGCCTTTTTTGGATGACAATGGTCAAAAGTATACTGTGTTCTTGTAGGAAAATCAAGTGTCTTTCCAACAAAAACACCCTGAAAAAGTTTTGAAAATTTTACTTGACAAGCTTGACAGAATTTGCTATTATCGTTAATTGCATTATATTGCGATTTTATGCTCAATTTTCCCCGGTGCACATATGGTGCGGGGCAAATGGTATTTTAGTCAAGGGGTGAACGCATTTATGGAAAAGAATCGTATCCATCCGGAATCGTACGGCAGCAGGGTCAGAATGTCCTTCTCTCGGGAGAAAGCTGTTCTGGAAATGCCGAATCTGCTCGACGTTCAGAAAGACTCCTATCGCTGGTTCATCGAAGAAGGCATGAAAGAGGCTTTCGACGACATCAATCCTATCAAGGATTTTGCCGGAAACCTGACGCTGGAATTCGTGAGCGCGAAGCTGGATCCGACGCCTAAGTACACGATTCAGGAGGCCAAGGCCCGCGATCTCACTTACACCTCCGCTCTGAAGGTGACTGTTCGTCTGACGAACGAGGAAACCAAGGAGAAGCAGGAAAGCGAAATCTTCATGGGTGATTTCCCGATTATGACCGAAACCGGTACGTTCGTTATGAACGGTGCCGAGCGCGTCATTGTTTCTCAGCTTGTCCGTTCGCCCGGTATTTACTATACCGAAACTATCGACAAAACCGGTAAAAAGCTCTATTCCTGCCAGGTGATCCCGAACCGTGGCGCTTGGCTTGAGTACGAGACCGATTCCAACGATATTTTCAACGTCCGTATCGACCGTACCCGTAAGGTTCCGGTATCGGTCCTGATCCGTGCGCTTGGCTACGGCACCGATGCTGAGATCATCGATCTGTTCGGCGAAAACGTAAAGCTGCTCTCCACGATGGAGCGCGACAACACCAAGAGTGTCGATGAGGCGCTGATCGAGGTGTACCGCCGCCTGCGTCCGGGTGAGCCGCCGACCGTTGAGAGCTCCCGCTCGCTGCTGTACGGTATGTTCTTCGATGACAAGCGTTATAACCTTGGTCATGTCGGACGTTACAAGTACAACAAGAAGCTGGCGTACCGCCATCGTGTCCATAACCAGATCCTGGCGGAGCCCGTCGTTGACGCTTCCACCGGTGAGATCCTCGCGGAGGCCGGCGAGCGCCTTTCTTCCGCACTCTGCTGGAAGATCCAGAACGCGGCTGTTCCGTATATCTGGATTCAGAAGGACGAGAAAAAGGTCAAGATCCTTGGCAACCTCGCTGTCGATATTCGCAGCTACGTCGACGTTACCGAAGATCAGCTCAAAGACTGGGGCATCACCGAGAGTGTTTACTATCCGGCTCTCAAGGAGATCCTCGACAAGGAGCTCGAAGGCGAAGCGCTCTATGAGGAGCTCAAGGATCATGCGTACGACCTGATCCCGCGTCACATTACTCTTGAGGATATCCTTGCGTCCATCAGCTACAACCTCACGCTGGACTATGACGGTGTCGGCAAGACCGATGACATCGACCACCTTGGCAACCGTCGTATCCGCTGCGTCGGCGAACTGCTTCAGAACCAGTTCCGCGTCGGTCTCTCCCGTCTGGAGAGAGTCGTCCGCGAAAAGATGGGCACGCAGAACCCGGACGAGATCGTCCTTAAGGACCTTATCAATATCCGTCCTGTGACGGCTGCTATTAAGGAGTTCTTCGGTAGCTCCCAGCTGTCCCAGTTCATGGATCAGAACAACCCGCTGGCTGAAATGACGCATAAGCGCCGTCTTTCCGCTCTGGGTCCCGGCGGTCTGTCCCGTGACCGTGCCGGATTCGAAGTTCGAGACGTTCATCACTCTCACTACGGCCGTATGTGCCCGATCGAGACGCCTGAAGGTCCGAACATCGGTCTGATCAACTCCCTCGCTACCTATGCCCGCATCAACCGCTACGGCTTCATCGAAGCTCCGTACCGTCTTGTGGAGCATGTGGACGGCAAAACCATCGTTACCGACGATATCCGCTACATCACCGCTGATGAAGAAGAAGATTTCCGCATCGCACAGGCGAACGAGCCTCTCGATGAGAACGGCTGCTTCGTCAACGAGCGTATCCGCGGACGTCACGGCGATGACAACATCGAAGAGCCGGCTAAGAACTTCGACCTGATGGACGTGTCCCCGAGACAGGTCTTCTCGGTCGCGGCTTCGCTGGTTCCGTTCCTGGAAAATGACGATGCATCCCGAGCTCTGATGGGTTCGAACATGCAGCGTCAGGCAGTTCCGCTTCTTACGACCCAGGCGCCGATCGTCGCTACGGGTATGGAATATAAAACGGCCATGGACTCCGGTTCCTGCGTGATCGCACGCGAGAGCGGTGTGGTTGAGTCGGTGACGGCTGAGCACATCCGCATCCGCAAGGACGACGGCACCATGGATGATTACGATCTGCTGAAGTACCAGCGTCAGAACCAGTCCACGAGCTTCAACCAGCGTCCGATCGTCAGCAACGGCGACCGTGTCGAAAAGGGTCAGGCGATCGCGGACGGTCCTTCCACCGACGGCGGCGAGCTTGCTCTTGGTAAGAACGCCCTCATCGGCTTCATGACCTGGGAAGGCTACAACTACGAGGATGCTGTTCTGCTGAGCGAGCGCCTTGTAGCGGAAGATGTTTATACCTCGGTTCATATTGAAGAATATGAAACCGAAGCTCACGATACCAAGCTTGGTCCGGAAGAGATCACGCGCGACATCCCGAACGTCGGTGATGATGCGCTGAAGGATCTTGACGACCGTGGCATCATCCACATCGGTGCTGAGGTTCACGCCGGTGACATCCTTGTCGGTAAGGTCACTCCGAAGGGAGAGACCGAGCTGACC
>CAMOZF010000253.1 GCA_946630765.1 uncultured Lachnospiraceae bacterium
CACCTGGCCCCGCTCATCCGTGTAGATCGTGCGGATCCGCGAGCGCGTCGTCTGCGGTTTATTCGCGGTAATCGCGATCTTCTGACCGATCAGGTGATTCATCAGTGTGGATTTGCCGACGTTCGGACGCCCGATAATCGTTACAAAGCCGGATTTTAACATTGCCATTGTCTGCTCCCCCCGATCAGTCCTTCTTGTGGGATTCTTCGGCGCTTACCCGCAGAATATCATAGATTTCCGGCTTCTCGCTGAAAAGGACGTGAAGCTCCTGAGAAGCATGCGAGGCTTCCTCCATCTCCTGCCCCGCACTGTCCAGAATCCGAAGGACCGTCGTTTTCAGGTTCCTTCCGTCCGGCTTCATGATTTCCACCGTATCGCCTCTGACAAATTTATTCTTCTGGGTCAGGACAGTCAGGCCGTTCTCATCCTCCGCCTCCGCCGTTCCGAGATAGACGTAATTTCTCACATAGGTGTTGTTGTCATAGATCTGCGCGTCCGCCTGCGGCTTTCCGAAATAGAAACCGGTCGTAAATTCACGGTAGGTGCATTTGCCGATCTCTTCCTTGTACCATTCGAGATTTTCGCGGTACTTTTCCGGACTCTCCAGGAAGTCGTCGATCGCCTTTCTGTAGGTTCTTGCAACCGTCGCGACATAGAGCGCGGTTTTCATGCGTCCCTCGATCTTCAGGGAGTCGATTCCCGCCTCCAGAAGCTCCGGAATGTGCTTGATCATGCACAGGTCCCTGGAGTTGAAGATAAAGGTGCCGCGTTCATTTTCGTAGACCGGCAGATACTCGCCGGGCCTTGTCTCCTCAACAATGCTGTACTTCCAGCGGCAGGGATGCGTGCAGGCGCCCTGGTTCGCGTCGCGGCCCGTAAAGAAGTTGCTCAGAAGGCAGCGGCCGGAGTACGAGATGCACATCGCGCCGTGAACGAAGCATTCGATTTCCAGCGAATCCGGCAGCATTTCCCGGATCTTCCGGATCTCAGATAGCGAGAGCTCCCGCCCGAGAACGACTCGTTTTGCCCCCAGTTCCTGCCAGAAACGGCAGGTTTCGTAGTTCACGTTATTGGCCTGCGTGGAAATGTGAATGTCTGTTTCGGGAAGGATTCTTCTTGCGAGCATGAACAGCCCGGGGTCGGAAATCAGAAGCGCATCCGGTCCTACTTCCCGAAGCTCAGTAAAATACTGCTCCGCCGCCTCGATATCCGCGTTGTGCGCAAGAATATTGGCTGTTATATAGACTTTCACCCCGCGTGCGTGTGCAAATGCCACGCCCTCCTTGAGTTCGCTTAAACCGGCATTTTTCGCGCCGGCCCGGAGGCTGAAGCTCTCTCCGCCGATATACACGGCATCCGCGCCGTAGATGACGGCCTCCTTCAGCACCGGAAGCGATCCCGCGGGGATCAAAAGTTCAGGTTTCTTCATCATTACTTTCCTTTTTCATTGTCACCGACACCCCGTCCCCCAGAGGCAGGATCACCGTCACCAGGCCCGGATCGTGCGTCAGTTCGTAGAGGTATTCTCTCATTCTTTTATGAATCGTGCGGTCCCGCCTTTCGACCGCAAACTTCGACTCGAGAATGTCCCCCTCCTGAAGAATGTTGTCGGAGATCAGGACGGAGCCCGCATGCATCAGCCGCTTCACCTCGGGCAGCCAGTGGATGTACTGGGCCTTCGCGGCGTCCATGAAGATCAGATCGTAGCGCTCCTGAAGCGTTTTCAGGAGCTCGTCCGCGTCTCCCTGAAGAAGCGTGATCTCTCCTTCTGCGCCGGCCTTTCTGAAATTTTCCAGCGCCTTCTCGATCCGCGGCGCATAATTCTCAATCGTTGTAATCTTCACGCCCTTCGGGCTTGCCTCCCGAAGAAGAAGCGCCGAATAGCCGACGGCCGTTCCGACCTCGAGGATCCGCTCAGGCTTCAGAAGCCCGGCAAAAAAAGAAAGAAGCGGTTCTGTTTCCGGCCGGATGATCGGTACACCCTGCGCCCGCGCTTCCTTCCTGATTTCTTCCATCAGCTGACTTTTCGGCCGTTCAAAGGAGCGGATAAATACCGCTATCCTTTCTTCACTGATCATTCTCCTGCGCCTCCAGCGCCTTTTTCCTCAGATACTCCTGGTTCAGGTACTTGATGATTTCCTTCGAGCTGCTCTTGGAGTTCACCGAGTAGGTTCCCGGCGCGATCTTGCAGTCATAGACCTTCGACTGGATGAAAAATGCGATGCCCGAACGGATCACGCCGTGACGGGAAAGATCCCAGCCCACACGAAGGGTGCTCTCCCCTTGTTCGATCGTAATGTCATAGGTCACGGCCGTCGTTCTCGAGTCGGACACCGGTTCATCAGTGAACACCTGCCGCCCCATATAATATGACGCAGCTGCAAGAAGAACGCCCGCAACAAGAAGGAGCACCGCGAGGATGATCTTCAGTACGTGCAGGACGTCTTCTTTGTCTTTTTTCTTCTTCTGCGCCATCTTAATCCACTTCCATGATAATCGGCAGAATCACCGGACTTCTCTTCATCAGCCGCCAGAAATAGCCGCCCAGATCCTCACGGACCTGGCTCTTGACGCGCGCCCAGTCCAGATACCGCGAATCTTCCTTCGCTTCGGCGATGGCCTGAATACACACGGTTCTTGCGTCCTCCATCAGGCGCTCCGCCTCTCTGACATACACAAATCCGCGCGATACAATATCCGGTCCTGCAAGAAGCTCGCCGCTTTCTCTCTGGAAGGTCATCGCGATCACGATGATGCCGTCCAGGGACAGGTTCTGGCGGTCTCGAAGCACGATATTTCCGACGTCGCCGATGCCGAGGCCGTCGACCATGATGCCGCCGTGCTGAACCGTTCCCGTAATGCGCGCGCTCTCCTGCGACAGAGAAAGCACATCACCGGAATTCAGCAGGAAAACATTCTCTTTCGGGATCGCAAGGTCTCTTGCGATCTTCGCATTTGCCATGCGGTGACGGTATTCGCCGTGCACGGGAACCGCGTACTTCGGCCGAACCAGAGAATAGATCAGTTTCAATTCCTCCTGGCAGGCGTGGCCGGAAACGTGGGTTTCCTTATTGATGATCGTCGCACCCTGAATCGAAAGTTCATTGATGACCTTACTGACCGCACGTTCATTGCCGGGGATCGGCGTCGAGCTGAAGATCACAACGTCCGAGGGCGTGATCATGATTCTTTTATGCTGGCCGGACGCGACTCTTGAGAGCGCTGCCATGGCCTCACCCTGCGAACCCGTCATGATGATCACGGTCTTCTCGTCCGGATAATCCTTCAGGCTTTCTGTATCGATCAGCGTGCCTTCCGGGATCTGCAGATAATGCAGCTCCTGCGCAAGCTGGAAGATACCCACCATCGAACGGCCTTCGATCGCCACCTTTCTGCCGACCTTCGTTGCGGCATTGATGATCTGCTGCACGCGGTCGACGTTGCTGGCAAAGGTCGCGACCAGGATCCGGCTCTCCGGATAATCCTGGAACACCTTGTCGAAGGTCTCGCCGACCGAGCGCTCCGTCGGCGTGAAGCCGGGGCGGATCGCATTCGTGGAGTCGGAAAGGAGCGCGAGAACGCCTTTTTTTCCAAGCTCCGCCAGCCGCGGCAGATCCACCATC
>CAMOZF010000254.1 GCA_946630765.1 uncultured Lachnospiraceae bacterium
GAGAGCTCAAAAAGAAGCGTATCGCCTTCCAGTTCCGCCGCGGCCACCAGCGTGTCTTCCGTCAGATGGGTCTTCCATGAAAGCGGAGAATCCAGCGTGTCTTTGGATGTTAAGGCCGCATCGACTGTTTCTTCCCCAGCGGCGCTGCTGTTCTTCAGTGTGCAGTAGAAGTCGTAATCATCGGTGCTTCCCGAATAAGACGCGTCCAGATATCCCTCACCCGCGCTCCATTGAAGTACTGTGCCGTAGAAGCGCAGAAAATCCATGTCCTCTGCCAGAAGAGACTGATCCCCAAAGGGAATCATAAGTCCGCCTTCCGTCGATTCCGAAGTCTCTTTTACCGTGAGCTTCAGAAGCCATTCCCCGAGTGCGGCTTTTTCTTCCTCAAGTTCTTTCCCGGAAAGGTCTGAGGCGGTCAGATCGACGTACAGGATGCCGCCTTCGAGAGAAGACCAGGCAAGAAGCCGAAGCACCGAGGCTCCGTTCACATCGTCCTCCGAGAAACCGTAATTCCAGGAAATTCCGCCGCTTTCAGCTTTTTGGACTTCGCCGCCGCCTTCCGTAATACGCTCTTCCGCCATACGGAAGAGAAGTGTGTTCGGGTCCGCGGATTCGTCGGTCTCTTCATCGGCATCGGTATCGAAAAGACCGGATGCGTCTTTGCCGAGATAAACGGCGCCGCTCAGCTTCAGCGCGCCTTCCGCTTTTTCCAGCGAGAAGGAAAGGGACGCTGCCGAAGAATCGCTGTCTGCCTTCGCGCCGGATATCGTCAGATATTCAAATCCGCCCGAAAGCGCCTGCACTGTCGGGCCGGACAACTGAATGCCGTTCCAGGTGAGAAGCGTCCGAAGCGGGGCTTCTTTTGCAGGGGCCCCGTTTTCCGCTGCATCCTGAGTTTCAGATGATGCGGTGACCGATTCTTCCGTGCCCGGTTCGGATGTGGGATTCTCCTCTCTTTTACATGCGGAAAACAGCGCAGATACGAGGAGAAGCGCCATTCCCACTGCAAGAAATCTTTTCATATTACTGTTCCTCCTCTGGATTCCATGAACGATAACACCACTGCAGAAAAAAGAGCATGCTTTCCCTTTTTACACATCCAGTATAGCATCATCATTTTCCGGCTGCCCCCTCATAAATGACAGTCTTTTCAGAATTCCGGAGCGGCCTTATCGCGCAACAAAGACGGAAGCCCCGAACGAGCTTCCGCCTTAATCTCTAAAGTTTATTCGACCCCGGGCGTTGTGATTCCGCCCCGAACGGCCCCGACCGCAAGCTCCGTCCTCGAGGAGGCCCCGGTTTTCGAGATCATATTATTGACATGATAACGGACGGTTGTCACGCTCAAAAACAGCCGGTCCGCAATTTCCCGGTCCGTCAGCCCTTCCGCTAAAAGCCGGAGGACCTCAAGCTCCCGTTCCGTTAAATCCGTACTCCTTGCAAGTCCGATCATGGTCACCGGCGGACTGTCCGGGAAAATGTTCTCCCCGGCCATCGTGCGGTCCATGACCTCGAGCATGGGAAGCGCCTGCACTTCCTTGTACCAGAAGGAATCGGCGCCGATTTCACGCGCGCGCCTCAGAAACAGCACGTCCGGAAGCGAGGTTACGATGATCAGCTTGATTTTGGGATAGGATTGTTTGATTCTTGCGGCCGCCTGCAGTCCGCTCATGCCGTCATTCATGACAACGTCCATCAGCACGAGATCGATGCCGCCTTTCGCGCAGTAGGCATCGGCCATTCTCGCGGAATCAATACTTGCCGCAACCGCATAGCGTCCCGACGATGCAATGATGTTTTCAAACAGCTGCCGCGGTACAACCTGGTCGTCCACGATGAGTACATTATAAGGCATCCTGCACCTCCTTTGGCAGGGTCAGTCTGACGGAGAAGAACGGTTCCTCCGTGATCTCCATCGTTCCGCCGATATCCTCCGCAAGCTTCCGAAGAGACAAGAGCCCGCCTTTTTCCTGCACAGGCTCTTCCGGCTGTTTTCCGTTATTTCTGAGCACGATCACGAAGCTTCTCTCCGTTTCCGAAGAAGAAACCGTCACCCGGTCCCCGTGCGCGTGCCGAAGCGTATTGGTAAAGCATTCATGGATGGCGGCCGCGGCAGCATATTTCTGGGGATTCCGATCGGGAAGCTTTCCCTCAAGTTCTATCTGCACACCCAGCTTTCCCGCCGTCTCCAGCAAAAGTTCATACTCGTCCCTCGGCACAGACGACTGCCCTGTGAGAAGGAAGCCAAGATTTCTCTTCATCCGCTTCCGGATCTCCTGTCGTTCCTGCGCCGTTCCGCCGTCCTGCAGAAAGCGCCGGATCGTCAAAAGGTCCGCACCCATTTCGTCGTGCAGACGGACTCTGGAATTAAAAAGCTCTTTTTCCGCGGTCAGCCTGACAATTTCCTCATTATAGGCGACGAGTTTCTTATTGAGGTCCGACAGTTCCTGCCGCATCTCATGCAGCGCCGCCGTTTTTCGATAGAATTCCGTAACCTCCGAAGCCTTCAGAATATGTACGGTCCTTTTGCCGAAATGCGAGGTCTTTTCCGAGACACCCCACACCTCGCCGCCGGGAAGGCCGATAAGCGGCGTGCCGTCGTACAGTTCATATTTCCGTCCCTCGGGGACTTTCCCCGCGAAGATCCGATCCCGAAAACGTTTTCCGCTGATCAGCACCTCCGAGAGCGCATTTCTGCAGAAGATTTCCATTGCCCGGTTTACCATCAGGATCCGCCCGTTGTCCGCATAGATGCAGATGCCGGAGGGAAGATTGTCGACGGCCTCCTTGACTGTCCCGGCGTTGATCTGTGTTTTTCTGTAGTGAATCAGGCTGTGAATGAGAACCCCGAGAAGCCCTGAAATCCCGGCGATGATCAGAAGATGAACAAATACGGGAAGCCCGATAAACCGGCTGCACAAAAGAAGCGTTTCTTCGCTGCAGTCCACGCTCCACAGGGACATCGAGATGCACTGAATGATAAAATACAGGCTCCCGAGAAGAAGCAGCGACAACAGGGTGGTAACAAAGCGCTTCAGGAGCACGGAATACACGAGAAGCCCCGAGGACACAAAAAAGAGGCAGAGGGTAAAAATACCTGCAAAGAACCAGAAAAGAGAAAAATCCGTCATCTTCGGCAGCCTCCTTTCCGATAAGTAAAGCTAAGGATGATGTCCTGACCTTCTTTGTCAGCCGATGATTCCACCGTAAATCCTTCCGGCTCTTTCAGCTCTTTTCCGGCCGTCAGCCGGAAGGAATCCGCTTCAATCATCATACGCATCGTAAATTCCCCGTCCGATGCCCGCAGAGAGATCATCAGCGCCTTCAGTGACTCCAGAGAGTCTTCGATGACCGTCTCCGCCCGTTCATATGCCGTGACGATCATTTTGTCAGGATACATGCCGGATCCGGAAGAATGAACCGCAGCGCGGATTCCTGTCAGCTGGAGATAAGACAGAGATTCCATCAGTGCGAGTCCCAGCTCTTCAAATGGAAGGACGCCGTTTTCCGAAAGGAATTCCATGTTGCTGCGCCTCTTGATATAGGCGCCGAGCACGGCGGCCGTCTTCAGCTGCTCGTCAAAGCTTTCGCCGTCATGCTCCGTCAGCCTGTCGATCCGG
>CAMOZF010000255.1 GCA_946630765.1 uncultured Lachnospiraceae bacterium
GACGTTCCTTTCGTGTGGTTTATCTGACGGACAGAAGCTTAGTGTTCGGGCGCGGTATAGCGCAGCGCGCGGGAATTCAGGTCCCGGAAGTTCTCCCGGACGGTGCTTCGCATCACTTCGTCGACTTCATCGACGGTGAAGGGAAGGGCACCGGAGCGAAGCGCGGCCCCGAGGAGCACCATGTTGAGTGCGCGGGGGGAACCAAGACTCTTGCAGGCGGCATCGCCGTCGACAAGGACCAGGTTTTCAACGGTCTTTTCAAGGTAATCAGTCATTTCTCTCCCGCTGTAGGAAGCGCCGGAGAGGGATGCGGTGGTCGGCATGATGGCGTGGGTGTTGACGATTGCCGTGCCGCCCTTTTTCAGGAAGGGAAGCATGCGCACAGCTTCCGCAGGCTCGAAGGACAGCAGAAGATCTGCGGTGCCCCGCGGGAACATTGCAGTCTCGGCGCCCCTGCCGATCCGAAGATAGCTCTGGACGCTTCCGCCCTTCTGGGCCATGCCGATGGTTTCTGCGCTCATGACCGGGAGGCCTTTTTTCATGGCGGCGCCTGCAAGCAGCTTGGAGGCAAGCACAATGCCCTGTCCGCCGACGCCGGTAATCAGTATGTTGGTCATTTGTTCAGTCCTCCTTTCCCGATGGCCTGTACGGGGCAGACCTGCGAGCAGAGCATGCAGCCCGTGCAGAGAGACTGCTCGACGGCAACCCTTCCTTCGGCGATCACGAGTCCCGGGCAGCCGAGCTCACGGATACATTTCCGGCACTGGATGCATTTGTCAGGATCGATCACGGCCGGTTGGTCCGGCTTGATCAGAACGGCACAGGGAGAACGGAAAATGATCGCCTTGACGCCCTTTTCCGACGCGACGCGCTGCACGGCTTCGACGGCCTTCGAAAGCGCCAGCGGGTTCACGGTTTCGACCGTTTTGACGCCGACGCCGCGAAGAACCGCCTCGATATCGATCTTGTCGACGATCTGGCCCATCATTGTGCGGCCGGTGCCGGGATGCGGCTGGTGGCCGGTCATCGCGGTCGTGGAGTTGTCAAGCACGATCAGCGTCATGTCGGCCTGATTGTAGACCGCATTGACGACGCCGGTAATCGCGGAGGCGAAAAATGTGGAATCGCCGACAAAGGCGAAGCAGGCGGTGTCCGGCTCCACCTTGCCGATTCCCTGAGTGATATTGACGCCCGCGCCCATGCAGAGGCAGGTATCGACCATATCAAGGGGCATTGCGTTTCCGAGTGTGTAGCAGCCAATGTCGCCGGCGAAAAGCGTCTTCTTGCCCTTCATCGCGGTCTTGACCGCATAGAAGGAGGCGCGGTGCGGACATCCGGCACAGAGGACCGGCGGCCGGACCGGGAGTGCCGGCGGCGTTTCCTTCTCTTCGCCTGCGGAAGCGGATTCGGTCGTTTCTGCCTCGACGCCGAGGAACTTTCTTATGGCCTGTGCGGCAAGCTCGGTGCTGTTTTCGCCGGAGCTTCCGATATCGCCCGTGAGCTTTCCGCGGATCGTGACATTCAGATGATGCTTTCCGGCGATATAGGTCAGCGCCCGCTCGATCACCGGGTCCAGCTCCTCAATGCACAGAACCTCCGGATGCGCCTGCAGGAACTGAAGCCCCAGCTCCTCCGGGAAGGGGTAGGGGGTTGAAATCTTCAGAACTTCGAGGTTCTGCGCCGCAGAAATGCCCTCGGTAGCCAAAAGAGAAAGCGCGTCCATTGTATAGGCATAATTGATGCCGTGCGTCGCAATGCCGAAGGAATGGGGACGAGGCGGCGTATGAGACACCTCATCAGTCAGCTTCGGCTCCGCCGCGCTAAACGGGTGCCACTGGCACCCAGCGGCCTCGAGGGGAAGCCTTGAGATGCGGTTTTTGTTATATTCGGAGAATTCCCCGGAAAGCACCGGCTCTCTTTCGGCAAGACGCTTGTGCGCCATGGTCGAAAGCCGCGGGAAAATGACCCATTTGGAGGCGTCCTTGATGAAGCCCTCCGGAGTATTTTTCAGACATTCTTCCGGATCCTTCACTTCGATTGAGGCATAGGCGTGGCAGATTCTTGTCGTCGGCCGGAAGAGAACGGGTGTATGATATTTTTCGGAGCAGATGAAGGCGTCCTGAATCATATCATAGGCTTCCTGGACGCTCGAGGGGTCGAAGCAGGGAAGCTTCGAATAAGCCGCGAAGGTCCGCGTGTCCTGCTCGGTCTGCGAGCTGATCGGTCCCGGATCGTCTGCCACGAGAATGACCATGCCGCCCTTGACTCCGATATAGGCGAGGCTCATCAGCGGGTCGGAGGCCACATTCAGCCCGACCTGCTTCATCGTGACCATCGTGCGCGCGCCGGCATAGGAAGCACCGGCCGCGAGCTCCAGCGCGGCCTTTTCGTTGACGGACCATTCGACATAGAGGCTGCCGTCATTGGCTTTTGCGGCCGTCTCGAGCACCTCGGTTGAGGGCGTGCCGGGGTAACCGGCGATCAGATTGAGCCCTGCGGCCATGGCGCCGCGGGCGACTGCGGCATTGCCCATCAGAAATTCAGTATGCATAATCATTGTTCCTTACATGTTTAATTCTGACAATATCCTCATTATATACACTTCGAAGCGATAAATCAACTTTTAATTGGGAAGGGCGCGGAAAGTTCTTCTATGATTTTCCGCGGATTTATGCTATAATTGCATGCTATGGAAGAATACGGACGCTTTTCAGAGGTTTACGACCTTTTAATGGAAAATATTCCCTATGAAGACTGGTGCGGCTATCTCACCGGCCTTCTTCGGACGCACGGAATTGACGGCGGGCTCGTGTGCGAGCTCGGCTGCGGGACCGGCACCATGACGGAGCTGCTTTCGAAGGAAGGCTATGACATGACCGGCATCGACAGCTCGGAAGAAATGCTCCAGCAGGCGCTGATGAAGCGCGACCGCTCGGGCCTTCCGATTCTGTATCTGCATCAGGACATGCGCGAATTCGAGCTTTACGGCACGATGCGGGCCTTTGTCTCGGTCTGCGATTCGATGAACTATCTGACGGAAGAAGCGGATTTTACGGAAACGCTCCGGCTTGTGAACAACTATCTGGATCCGGGCGGTGTGTTCATTTTCGACCTGAAAACGGAACATTTTTTCAGGGACGTTCTCGGCGACTCGGTCAGCGGAAGCTCCGAGGAGCACGCGGCCTACATCCTGGAAAATGAATATGATGAAGAGGAAGGACTGAACAGCTCCTTTGTGACGGTTTTCGAGGAGCAGGAGAACGGACTTTTCGAGCGCTTCACGGAGCTTCACGAGCAGCGCGCCTACAGCATCGAAAAGATCCGGGAGATGGCCGGGGCAGCCGGACTTCGCTTCCTCGCGGCCTATGACGCATTTACGGAGAATCCGCCCGGCGCGGAGTCGGAGAGGGTCTACGTCGTGCTGCAGGAGTGCCTGAAGACTGAGGTGCCGGGGGTTTTGAAGAGGTGAGAAGGTGTCATGTCGAGCGAAGTGGGGACATCCCATGAGGGTATCGACAAAGTGATGGGATCCCTCGGCTCACTGCGTTCGCTCGGGATGACATTGGAAAGAGAAAGAGGATAATTGGATGAG
>CAMOZF010000256.1 GCA_946630765.1 uncultured Lachnospiraceae bacterium
TATTTCTGAGCAGCTCAGCTGGATGGATCTGAACGACAAGGTTGTCGAGGGAAATGATTCCCCCACAATCAATGCCAAAGGGAACCGGTATTATTACTGCATTATCTCCGACGAATCGGGCCAGAAGCTGACCAGTGAAGAGGCGAAGGTGAGTTATCGCCTGGCGATCACCAATCAGTATGTTGACAGGCTGAATCTTACCACCTCAGAGAAGAAGGAACTGTACTGCGAGGCCATTGACGGGAAGAAGCCCTACACCTACGACTGGTTCTATAAGAATGCGGAAGGCGCCGAAGAGCAGGTTCAGACCGAGACCATCAAGGGCATCAGCACGCTTCCTGTCGATAAGGTCGGAGAATATTACTGCGTCGTCAGTGATGCCGAGGGAGACAAGGCGACCTCGCGGCCCATCAAGGTATACGAAGCGGAGCCGCTGGAGCTGTTGTCGGAGACGATGGGAGAATACATTCTTCCGGGGGTTGAAACTGCGGCGCTGGATGTGACGGTCACGGGCGGAACTCCGCCGTATCACGGAAACTGGTCCTCCTTTGAGGCAGACCGCTTTGAAGATCAGGATCCGGTGCAGGACGCGGACGGATCGTGGCATTTCAGGATCAGCACGGATCAGCTGAGTTTTTGGACACTTTATGTGGAGGATTCGATCGGCGACTGGAACAGCATCGAGCTTTCGGTGGCCTACAGAGAGCTCTTTATCGGGAAGGAGTCTGAGGACTGCATGCTTCCTGCGAAAGGCGGCGTCGATATTTTTGCAGAGCTGGAGGAAGGCGAAGGCACCGCGCCCTTCCATTATGAACTGTACACACAGCCGCTGAACTGGGATGATACCGACTATGAAGACGCAGAACTGGTGGAGGAAAGCACCAGCAGCAGTTTCCATGTTGAGGAAGCAGGAACCTATTATATCAAAATCACGGACAGCCAGGATCGCTGGGCAAGATCCCGCATGATTCATGTCAGTGATTATGATTTCCAAGTCCTATCCTGCCCGGAAACTGTTCAATTCGGAGAGGGAGAAAATGTTGCCCTGATCGATGTTGTGCTGCAAGGCGGCAAAGCGCCCTACGAATGGACACTGTTGGAGTATAATACCGGGATTCATGATTTTATCGGTATAACCGGAGGCGAAAGCAGCGAACATACTGCGACTATGAGAGCGTACAGGCCCGGAACCTTTGTCGCACGTTTTACGGATAGTAATGGAGCGGAGTACTGGACCAGACCGATCAAGGTGCAATATAACGGCGTCAGTCCCCTGATCATCGAGCAGCCCCTAAGCGGCGGATTCCAGCTGTCCAAAGAGTCTCTGACGAACCTGCCGCATACCTTTGAACTTTCCTGCAAAGCGGTGCTCTCGGAATCCTATGCGGATAAGAAGCTCCTATACCGCTGGTACAAAAAATCCGGCGATGCTTCCGGCGTCCGCTGGGAATGGGTCGCAGACGGACGGATCCTGTATCTTGAGGAGAGCGGCGCGCTCGAGGATAAAATCACCGGCACCTATATGTGCGAGGTGGTGATCGATGAGCCCTGGGCCCGGGATCCCTTTAACGCGCTCGGAAAGAGCTACAGTGACGAAGCTACCGTCTCCATCAATATGTGCGTGACGCGCGTTGAACAGAAAAAGAAAACCATCGAAGTCGACTTCTACGGCGGCGGCGGACCCTATACAATCCAGGCAGTCCATCTGTGCGAGGATGATCTCGCGAAATATTTCATGTATGAAGACACGAAGTGGGAGAAGGAATTCATCAAGCCGGATTCTCTGGTCTTCAATGAAGAGACCCAGATCATGACGGCCACATTCAAAAAGATCGACAGATACAAGGATGTATACAATAAGTGGTCCGGGCTGACATCAAGATACGGATACACCTACTATTTCAGGATCACGGACTGCATCGGCTACGTGGTCGAGACAAAGCATGAATGCCAGTGGTGATTCTTTACCAGCTGATCGTGAGGTACGCTTTATGAAGAAAATATTTGTATTATTAGTGGCGGCGGTCCTGATACTGCCCCTGATGTCCTGTAAGCGCAGCAGTCCGGAGCCGTCGGAAACAGAAGAGATGACAACGCAGGCGGAGACCGAGACGGAAACGACAACTGTAGAAGAGACCACAACTGAAACAGAGACGGAAACTGCCTCGGAGACCGAAAAAGAAAGCCTTCCGGAGGACGCCTATGTCGGTGACTGGTGGGCGCTCGTCAAGGGCATGGCCTACTGCCTGACCCTCTCCGAGGACGGAACCTATACGGCCGGTTTCCCGATGCTCTACGGCGATCCGGAGACCGGAACCTGGACGCTCGAACAGGGTCTGATCTGCCTCGATGACAGCGAGACCAATCAGCTCGGCATCTACGAGGACCGGCTGAAGTCCTACTATCTGGACGTCTTTTTCACAAGAGAAGAGGTGCACGATTATGTGCCCGGCGAGCTTCTTTCCGAGACGGATCCGGGAAGCTTCTACGGCTACTGGGTATGTGCCTATGTCGATGTGGACGGCATCCCTGTCCCGGCTGCGGATCTCGGCGAGAATACGGACGTTTACATTGAAGACACCAAGGTTGCGCTTGGCGGAGACTTTTTCGGGGACGCGATCGCGGACTTTGAATTCAAGGACAACATGCTCGTCCAGTCTTTCGGCAAGGAAACGCCGCTTACCGTGAAGCTGCAGCTTCAGGACGACACACTGATGCGGCTCACGATCACACCCGATGGCGGAGATGAAACAATTCTCTATCTCGTGTTCAGCGGCCCGGAGGAGCTTTTGTCGAACGCACAGGAAGATCAGTGATTGCATTCGCTTTTTTAAAGTGCTATAATTGAAGCATAAAGTAGTAAGAAATAACCTGACTACTACGTTTGAAGGAGGCAAAAAATGGGAGCTGTTTATGATGCAATTACAAATCGTTTCTCTACCAGAGGCTACACAGAAGAGAAGCTGACCGATGAAGAGCTGAAGCTCGTGCTCGAGGCGGGTCTCGAGGAGCCGACAGCTGCGAACAAACAGGAGCTGCATTTTACGGTTCTTTCCAAGGACAATCCGATTCTTCAGGAAATCGAGGACGAGAAAAATCTTACCCGCGTCGCCGGCAGCAAAAACTTCTACTATGACGCGCCGACCGTCATCATCATCAGCGGCGACGTCAGCTTCAGCTGGAGTGCGCTCGATGCCGGTATTGCCACGCAGAATATCGTCCTTCAGGCCGAGGAACTGGGCCTTGGCTCTCTGATCATCGGCTGCATCAAGGATGCGCTGACCGGAGAGAAGAAAGCCTATTTCAACCAGAAGCTTCAGATTCCCGACGGCTATCAGTACTACATCGCGATCGCCCTCGGCCACACCGCGCTCGCCAAAACCCCGCACACCTACGACTGGTCCAGACAGGTCACCTGCCTGTAACCGCCGCAGCGCCTGCCGGCCCATAATTTATCACCCAGCCCCCGCCGTTCCCAAAAGGAACCCCGGGGGCTTTTCATGTATAGAATTGAATTGTTCATATGTTTCTGCGGCTGGGGCTCCCGCGCACACGCTTCAGATAGACTTTCAGGG
>CAMOZF010000257.1 GCA_946630765.1 uncultured Lachnospiraceae bacterium
GATGCCCTTTGCGCAGCATCACTATCCTTTTGAGAATAAGGAGCTTTTCGAGCAGCAGTATCCGGCGCAGTTTATCTCGGAGGCGGTCGACCAGACCCGCGGCTGGTTCCATTCGCTGATGGCGGAGGGAACGCTCCTTTTCAACAAATCACCCTATGAAAATGTCATCGTTCTCGGCCTCGTGCAGGACGAAAACGGACAGAAGATGAGTAAATCCAAGGGCAATGCCGTCGATCCCTTCGAGGCGCTTGCAAGCTACGGCTCCGACGCGATCCGCTGGTATTTCTACAACAGCTCCGCACCGTGGCTGCCGAAGCGTTTCAGCCGCGACGCGGTCATTGAAGGCAGAAGCAAGTTCATGGGCACGCTCTGGAACACCTATGCCTTCTACGCGCTCTACGCGGAGATTGACCAGTTCAATCCGATGGATTACAAAAACTGGAAGGCAGAGAACCTGCCGCTGATGGACCGCTGGATCCTTTCAAAGCTGAATACGCTGATCAAGACGGTCGATACGAACCTTGAAAATTACAGAATTACCGAGGCTTCCCGTGCGCTTCAGGACTTCACGGACGATCTTTCCAACTGGTATGTCAGAAGATGCCGTGACCGTTTCTGGGCAAAGGGCATGCCGGAGGACAAGGTGAATGCCTACATGACGCTGTTCACCTGCCTTCGCGATCTGTCGCTTCTCGCGGCGCCGATGATTCCCTTCATGACGGAGGAAATCTATCAGAATATCGTGAGAAACGTGGATCCTTCGGCGAAGGAATCCATCCATCTGTGCTTCTATCCGAAAGCCGACGAGTCGCTGATCGACCCCGAGCTGGAGGCCGATATGGAGCGCGTGCTGAAGCTTGTCGTGATGGGACGTGCCGCAAGAAACGGCGCGGCGCAGAAGAACCGTCAGCCGCTCGCAAGAATGTTTGTCAAAGCGCCCTATACGCTGGACGAGCTGTACGGCGAGATCATCCGCGACGAGCTGAATGTCAAGGCGATTCAGTTCACCGACGACGTTCGCGCATTTACGACCTATGTGTTCAAGCCGCAGCTTCGGACAGTCGGCCCGAAGTATGGCAAGCTTCTCGGGAAGATCCGGCAGGCACTGACCGATCTCGATGGCAACGCGGCAATGGATGAGCTTCGTGAAAACGGACAGCTGAAGTTCGATTTTGACGGAAGCGAAGTCCTCCTGACGGAAGCGGATCTTTTGATCGAAATGACAGAGCAGCCCGGCTTCGTCACCGAAAACAACGGTGAGGAGACGGTGGTGCTGGATACCAATCTGACTGAAGAGCTGGTCTCGGAGGGCTTTGTCCGGGAGCTGATCAGCAAGATACAGACCATGAGAAAAGAAGCGGATTTCAACGTGACCGATCATATCAGGATCACCTACGAGGGAACAGAAAAGATCCTGAAGATCTTCGAAGATTATGCCGCTGATATCATGGCCGACACGCTTGGCGAAGAAATCGCTCAAGGTGCGGAGGGCTATGTAAAAGACTGGAATATCAACGGTGAGGACTGCAGACTCGGCGTGAAGGTGATCGGCTGAGGACTGGAGACAGCGCCCCGTAAAAAAGAGAGGGAGATGAATGAGCCAGACGAAATTTGACAAAGAAGATTTTAAAAAAGAGGTTATAGAGAACGTTAAGGTTCTGTTCCGGAAAAATATTGACGAAGTCAGCAATGAGCAGATGTTCCAGGCAGTCGCCCTGACCGTCAAGGACCAGATCATTGACGACTGGATTGCAACGCATAAGGCCTATGAGAAGCAGGACGTCAAGATCCTGTACTATATGTCGATGGAATTCCTGATGGGCCGTGCGCTCGGAAACATGCTGATCTCGATCAGCGAGGAAAAGGAAGTCCGGGAGGCACTTTCAGAGCTCGGCTTCGACCTGAATGCGATAGAGGACAAGGAGCCGGATCCGGCGCTCGGAAACGGCGGTCTCGGAAGACTCGCCGCCTGCTTCCTCGATTCTCTTGCGACACTCGGATATGGCGCGTACGGCTGCGGTATCCGCTACAAATACGGCATGTTTGCCCAGAGAATCAAGGACGGCTACCAGCGCGAGGTTCCGGACAACTGGCTGAAAAACGGCAACCCCTTCGAAATCCGCCGTCCGGAATACGCCTGCGAAGTCAAATTCGGCGGCCGGATATCCTACACGGTGGACAAGGATGGACGTGAGCATTTTGACCTCGTGGATTACAATTCGGTCCTTGCGGTTCCCTACGATATGCCGATCGTCGGCTACAAGTCCGGTATCGTCAACACGCTCCGGATCTGGGACGCAGAGCCGATCAACACCTTCAATCTGGACTCCTTTGACCGCGGCGACTACGCCAAGGCCATCGAGCAGGAGAATCTGGCGAAGAATATCGTCGAAGTCCTGTATCCGAACGACAACCACTATGCCGGCAAGGAACTGAGACTGAAGCAGCAGTATTTCTTCATTTCGGCTTCTCTTCAGACCGCGATCCGCAAGTACAAGGAATCGCACAACGGGTCACTGAAGGGCTTCGAAGACAAGGTAGTCTTCCAGATGAACGACACCCATCCCTCGATGACGGTCGCAGAGCTGATGCGCCTTCTGATGGATGTGGAAAATTACGAGTGGGACGAGGCCTGGCATATTGTCACGCACTGCTGCGCCTACACGAACCACACGATCATGTCCGAAGCGCTCGAGAAATGGCCGATCGATCTTTTCGAACGTCTGCTTCCGAGAGTCTACGCGATCATTGACGAGATCAACAAGCGCTTCGTGGCAATGCTCAGAAACAAATACAAAAACGACGAGTCGAAGGTGGACCGCATGGCGATCCTGCACTCCGGCCAGGTGAGAATGGCGTATCTGGCGATCGTCGGTTCCTTCTCCGTGAACGGCGTTGCGGAGCTGCATACCGAGATCCTCAAGAAAAGAGAGCTGAAGGATTTCTACGAGCTGTGGCCTGAGAAGTTCCACAACTTCACGAACGGCATCACGCAGAGAAGATTCCTCGGACACGGCAACCCGCTTCTTGCGGACTTTGTCACGAGCCGGATCGGCGACGGCTGGGCGACCAACCTGAACGAAATGGAGAAGCTGGAGGCTTATCTTGACGACGAAAATTCGCGTCGCGAGTTCTCCGAGATCAAGTATAAGAACAAGCTTCGCCTCGCGGAGTATATCCGGGAGCACAACGGCATCGACGTGGATCCCTTCTCGATTTTCGATGTGCAGGTCAAGCGGCTGCATGAGTACAAGCGGCAGCTGATGAACATTCTGCATATCATGTACCTTTACAACAAGATCAAGAGCGACTCGATCTTCGCGGAGAATTTCTATCCGCACACCTATATTTTCGGCGCCAAGGCGGCGGCCGGCTATGTACGGGCGAAGATGACGATCAAGCTGATCAATTCCGTCGCGGATGTGATCAACAACGACGCCTCAATCGGCGGAAGAATCAAGGTTGTCTTCATCGAGGACTACAAGGTCAGCAACGGAGAGATCATTTTCGCCGCGGCGGATATTTCCGAACAGATTTCCACCGCGTCAAGAGGAGCTTCCGGCACCTC
>CAMOZF010000258.1 GCA_946630765.1 uncultured Lachnospiraceae bacterium
GACACTCGAAGGCACGCCGGCCTTTGTACACGGCGGCCCCTTTGCAAATATCGCACACGGCTGCAACTCCGTCATGGCGACGCGTGTTGCACGCGCGCTCGGCGATTATACCGTCACGGAAGCCGGCTTCGGCGCGGACCTTGGCGCAGAGAAGTTCCTGGATATCAAGTGCCGGATGGCGGGTCTCGTGCCGAGCGCGGTGGTCGTTGTCGCAACGGTACGTGCGCTGAAGATGCACGGCGGACTTAAGAAAACCGAGCTTCAGACAGAGGATCTGGGCGCACTGGAACGCGGCATTCCGAATCTTCTGCGTCACGTGCATAACATCAAGGATGTGTACAAGCTGCCCTGCGTTGTAGCAGTCAACCGTTTCCCGACCGATACCGACGCGGAGATCGACTTCATCATTGAGAAGTGCCGTGAACTCGGCGTGAATACCGAGCTTTCCACCGTCTGGGCGGAAGGCGGCAAGGGCGGCGAAGCGCTCGCAAGAGAGGTTGTACGTCTCTGTGAAGAGGAAAAGGGCGATTTCACCTATTCCTACGAACTGGATGTGCCGATTGAAGAGAAGATCAAGGCAGTTGCGACCAAGATTTACGGCGGCGCCGGCGTGACCTTTACGCCGGAGGCAAAGCGCCAGATCCGTCAGCTGACCGCGCTCGGCTTCGACAAGGTGCCGATCTGTATTGCGAAGACGCAGTACAGCTTCACCGATGATCCGAAGAAGCTCGGCGCGCCCGAAGGCTTCAAGATCACCGTCCGCTCGGTCAAGGTATCTGCAGGCGCCGGCTTCATCGTAGTACTGACCGGCGACATCATGACGATGCCCGGCCTCCCGAAGGTTCCGTCCGCGGAGAAAATCGACGTGGATGAGAACGGCGTGATCAGCGGCCTGTTCTGAGGCTTTTGATCGGATCGTAACAGGATGGAAAAGCCTTCTTCCCTGGGACTTCTGAAAAGTCCCGGAAAGAAGGCTTTTTTGCAGGTGGTTGGTGAAGGGGTGGGATCCCTCGCTGTGCTCGGGATGACAGAGTGTCAAATAAGCGCGAGAAGCGCGCGGAGGTAGTCATTGAGAAAGCCGGGGCTGTCCTGCAGAAGATGGAAGCCCGCGGGGCTTTTGTAATCCGGAAGGAACAGCGGGAGGCCGCTGTTTTTGAGTGCGGGCACGAAGGTGCCGGACATTTTGGTATAGCAGGTTGCGGCAGTTGCGGGAACCCGGTACTTTTTGTCGACAAAGGCGGCGAGCTTTTTATGGATCGCATAGCCCTCGACCGTCAGAAAATAGTAATTTTTGTAGTCGGGGTAGAAATATTTCAGCTCGCTGTCGAGAAGGCGAATCCGGCATTCGATACGGTTTTCGGTGAAATGCAGCCGGATGTCCTCGGAAAAGTCCAGATCGAGCGGGCAGGGGAAGCAGCAGGGGAATTCGGCCGTGAGAAAGAGCGTGCCGCCGTCCTTGCTGCGCCAGGATTCGGTGATGCTGAAGTCCGAGCAGAGGGCGTCGGAGTAGCTGAGCGCCGGAAGAATCTTGGGCATGCCCTTGATATCCTCCTCGTTGTGCAGGAGGAGAAAGCGCTCCGCCTCCTTATCGTGACTCAGGGTATAGTCTTCGTAGATTTTGATGAGCTCGCCGCCCGTATAGCGGTCTTCCCGGTCGATCCCGAGAAACTTCTCGACGGTTTTCTGGCGGAAATTCGGCAGATTCAGAAGACTTTTCTTCTTTCGGAGATGCTTCAGAATGTCGAAGCTCTGAAGCGACGTCAGCGGGCAGGGAAGGCCGTACTGTTTTGCGGTATCCTGAAGATAGCGGATGTCAAAGGTCTCGCCGTTAAAGGAGATCAGCACCTCGTATTGCCTGGAGAAGTCGAAAAAGCTTTTCAGGACCGTCTGCTCCTCGGAAAGAGACTGGGAAAACCACTGCCGGAGCACAAAATGCCCGTCTTCCACGGTCACGGCCCCGATCAGGTAAAGGCAGGAATTCCATGCCGAAAGGCCGGTCGTCTCGATGTCGAAGAAAAGGAGACGATCCGGCGGCGCGATCTTTTCAAGATCATAGGAAACCGGCACTTCAAATTCTTTTTTAACAGTGATCATAGTACGGATTATAGCATGACTTTTCGGGGAAGGCAAGCACTGCAGGGCAGCCTTATCCGAACAGAACAAAATATCTTGTGGAATTCGAACAGTTGTGCTACAATATAAAGTACCTATGGGAGGAGAGTAGTACCTGTATGATTGCATTTGTCAAAGGCCTGATCGAGGAAATCGGCGATCAGAAGCTGATCCTGGACTGCGGCGCGCTCGGCTATGAAATCAATGTGCCGATGTCGGTGCTTGACAGCATCCCCGGAATCGGATCGGAGATTAAATTATATACCTATCTGAATGTGCGCGAGGACGAGATGAGTCTGTTCGGATTCCTCACAAAGGATGCGCTTCAGATGTTCAAGCTGCTTCTTACGGTCGGCGGCGTCGGACCGAAGGCCGCGCTCGGCGTTCTGTCCGCCCTTTCCACCGCGGATCTTCGTTTTGCGGTGCTTTCAGGCGATGCGAAGGCCCTTTCCCGCGCGCCGGGGATCGGCAACAAGACCGCGCAGCGGATTATCATGGAACTCAAGGACAAGGTCAGTCTCAGTGACGGACTGGAGGTGCTGGCCGCAGATGCCGGAAAGAAGGGCAAATCGGCGCTCAGCGAAGAAGAAAGCTCCGCGAAAAGCGATGCGATTGTTGCGCTTACGGAGCTTGGATTCAGCTCTTCCGACGCGCTTCGGGCGGTTTCGAAGGTTGATATCAGCGGAAAAGATTCCGGAGAGATTCTGAAAGAAGCGCTGAAGCTGATGGGAAGGTGAGGAGATAGATGAATCGGAGAATCATTACCACGGACGAGATGGTGGAGGACATTCCTGTCGAATCTTCACTGCGTCCCCAGCTGCTTTCCCAGTATATCGGTCAGGAACGGCTGAAGGAAACGCTGAAAATCTACATCGACGCCGCGAAAGGCCGCGGGGAGCCGCTGGATCACGTGCTCCTTTACGGCCCTCCGGGACTTGGAAAAACGACCCTTGCTGGCATTATTTCGAATGAGATGGGCACGAATATGAAGATCACCTCCGGGCCCGCGATCGAAAAGCCCGGGGATCTCGCGGCAATCCTGAATAACCTGCAGGAAAATGACGTCCTTTTTATTGACGAGATTCACCGCCTGAACCGGCAGGTCGAGGAAGTCCTGTACCCGGCGATGGAGGATTTTGCGATCGATATCGTGATCGGGAAGGGCCCGACGGCGCGTTCCATCCGGCTGGATCTGCCGCATTTCACGCTCGTCGGTGCGACGACAAGGGCCGGACTTCTCACGGCGCCGCTTCGGGACCGTTTCGGCATTATTCACCGGATGGATTTCTATACGGTCGAGGAGCTGCATGAAATTGTCATGCGTTCTTCAGAAGTGCTGGGCGTGGAAATCGAGGAGGAAGCCTCGTATGAGCTGGCGCGCAGATCCAGAGGAACGCCGCGTCTTGCGAACCGTTTCCTGAAGCGCGTCCGCGACTATGCGCGGATCCGCGGCG
>CAMOZF010000259.1 GCA_946630765.1 uncultured Lachnospiraceae bacterium
ATCGTCGAGTTCGACGCCGAAGGAAAAGCCGTGTCGATCGAGGAAAAGCCGGAGCATCCGAAGAGCAATTACTGTGTGACCGGTCTGTATTTCTACGACAATAAGGTTGTCGAATACGCGAAGAATCTCAAACCCTCCGCAAGAGGAGAACTCGAAATCACCGACCTCAACCGGATCTATCTGGAAAACGGAGAGCTTTCCGTAGAACTTCTCGGACAGGGCTTCACCTGGCTCGATACCGGCACGCATGAGTCCCTTGTGGACGCGACGAATTTCGTCAAGACCATCGAGACGCATCAGCACCGGAAGATCGCCTGCATCGAGGAGATCGCCTACAGCAACGGCTGGATGTCCAAAGACCAGCTTCAGGCCGTCTACGAGATTCACAAGAAGAATCAGTACGGCGCATACCTGAAGGATATCCTGGATGGGAAATATATTGAGTAAACAATGAGCCAAAATACATGAAAGTCAAATTTATTTGACTTTCATGGACTTTGGCGAATGTCCCCAATGAGGAACGAAGCGCGAAAGCGCGAGAGTTCCGAATCGGGCGGCAGCGGGAGTGCGAAGCACGGAGCTGCCGGTTTACTCAGCGAATAAAAAAAGTAAATTCTGAAAGGAACATGTGAACATGAAAATACTTGTGACGGGCGGCGCCGGCTTTATCGGCGGAAATTTCGTTCATTACATGGTGAACAAATACCCGGAGGATCAGATCGTCAACCTGGATCTTCTGACCTATGCCGGAAACCTTGAGACCCTGAAGCCGGTAGAAAACAAACCGAACTACAAGTTCGTGCGCGGCGACATTGCGGACCGGAAGTTCGTATTTGACCTTTTCGAGAAGGAAAAGTTCGACGTCGTGATCAACTTTGCGGCCGAGTCTCATGTAGACCGCTCCATTACGAATCCGGAAATCTTCGTGCAGACGAATGTCCTCGGTACGACCACGCTTCTGGACGCCGCAAATGCATTCGGCGTGAAGCGTTATCATCAGGTTTCGACCGACGAAGTCTACGGCGATCTGCCGCTGGACCGCCCGGACCTTTTCTTTACGGAGGAGACGCCGCTTCATACCTCAAGCCCGTATTCTTCCAGTAAGGCTTCCGCGGATCTTTTCGTCATGGCTTACCACAGAACCTTCGGTACGCCGGTGACGATTTCCCGCTGCAGCAACAACTACGGACCTTATCAGTTCCCGGAGAAGTTCATCCCGCTGATCATTTCCCGCGCGATGAACGACGAGAAGATCCCGGTCTACGGCGAAGGCCTGAATGTGCGCGACTGGCTGCACGTTTACGACCACTGCGTCGCGATCGACCTGATCGTCCGTAACGGCAAGGTCGGCGAGGTCTACAATGTCGGCGGTCACAATGAGCGCACGAACATGCAGATCGTTGAAACCGTTTTGAACGCGCTTGGAAAGCCGCTTTCTCTGATCGAGCATGTCGCGGACAGAAAAGGCCACGACAGAAGATACGCGATCGACCCGGCGAAGATTACAAGAGAGCTTGGCTGGAATCCGACCTACACCTTTGAAACCGGCATTCCGATGACCATTCAGTGGTACCTGGACAACGAGGACTGGTGGAAGAATATCATCAGCGGCGAATATCAGCAGTATTTTGAGAAGATGTACGGAGACAGACTATGAAAATATTCGTGACAGGCGTCTCGGGGCAGCTCGGACATGATGTCGTAAATGAGCTTCACGGCCGCGGTATTGAGACCTGCGGCTCGGACATCACCCCCGCCTACGGCGGACTTTCAGACGGGACCTATGTTTCACAGGGACCGTATGTCCAGCTGGATATTACGGACCGCGAGGCTGTCGAAAGGGTCATTTCCGAAATCAGGCCCGACGCCGTGATTCACTGTGCGGCCTGGACGGCCGTGGATGCCGCCGAGGATGAGGAAAACCGTGAAAAGGTGCGCGCGATCAACGCGGACGGCACCTCCTATATCGCCGCATGCTGCAAGGCACTGGATATTCCGATGATGTACATTTCCACGGACTATGTCTTCAACGGAAAGGGCGAGATCCCCTGGGATCCCGACTGCACGGACTATGAACCGCTGTCCTGGTACGGCGCGACGAAGCTCCTCGGAGAGCAGGCCGTAAGAAATACACTGGAGAAGTACTTTATCGTCCGGATTGCCTGGGTATTCGGCCTGAACGGCAAGAACTTTGTACGCACGATGCTTCGGGTCGGCGCCTCGCATCCTGAGGTGCGGGTCGTCATGGATCAGATCGGCACCCCGACCTATACGCCGGACCTTGCAGTGCTCCTTGCGGATATGATTGTCACGGACCGCTACGGCACCTATCACGCGACGAATGAGGGCGGCTACATTTCCTGGTACGACTTCACCTGTGAGATTTACCGGCAGGCTGGGCTTTCCACGAAGGTGATTCCGGTGACGACGGAAGAGTACGGTCTTTCAAAGGCCGCACGGCCCGAGAACTCGAGACTGGACAAGACGAAGCTCGTCACGGCAGGCTTCCGGCCGCTTCCGGAGTGGCAGGATGCGCTCCGCCGCTTCCTCAGTGCGCTGAAGGAAGAAAAGTGATGCCGAAAAACATTCGAAAGCGGATCATTTACGGTGTCCTTGTGCTTCTTGTGATGGGCCTGATCTTTCTTTTTTCTTCAGAAACTGCCGATGAATCGGCTAAAATCAGCGGAGGACTCACCGAAGCGCTCGCAAGAGGCTTTTTCCCGGAATGGTTCCTTCCTGAAAATGCCGCGGAGCTTTCCGATCATCTCAGCCAGTTTGAGTACCTGATCCGGAAAATCGCCCATTTCAGCGAGTATCTTCTTCTCGGCGGCCTGCTGAGCCTCTTTTTCGGCACATTTGATTTAAGGCAGCTTTTAAGGCTTTTCCTGGCCTTTCTCACCGGCACAGTCTATGCGACAACGGATGAATTCCATCAGCATTTTGTCGCCGGACGGGCCATGCAGGGCTTCGATATCCTGATCGATGCCGCGGGCGTCCTGACGGGCGTTCTGATCTTTTCGGGTATTTCAGCAATGATCGTGCTGAACCAATATAATAAAATTAAAGGGAGGAATGAATAATGGCTAAGTTTGTATGCAGCGTATGCGGCTATGTGTACGAAGGCGATGCGCTTCCGGAAGGCTACACCTGTCCGGTATGTAAGGCTCCGGCATCCAAATTCATCAAGCAGAATGAAGAGAAGGTATGGGCAGCGGAGCATGTAGTCGGCGTTGCTTCCGACGCGCCGGAAGATATCAAGAAGGATCTTCGCGATATGTTCAACGGCGAGTGCTCCGAGGTCGGCATGTATCTTGCGATGAGCCGCGTGGCAATCCGTGAAGGCTATCCGGAAGTCGGCGCTTTCTTCGAGAAGGCCGCGATGGAAGAAGCATGGCATGCAGCACATTTCGCTGAGCTTCTCGGTGAAGTTGTCACCGACAGCACCAAGAAGAACCTCGAGCTTCGGGCAGATGCCGAGTACGGCGCGACCCAGGGCAGAGCTGATCTTGCGAAGCGCGCGAAGGCACTGAATCTCGATGCGATCCATGATATCGTGCATGAAATC
>CAMOZF010000260.1 GCA_946630765.1 uncultured Lachnospiraceae bacterium
GAAAGGTCCTGCCGGGAGAGAAGCTCCTCTGCAATCTTCCGGATCAGCGTCGTCTTTCCCGAGCCGTTGTCTCCGATAATGCAGATCTTCTCCGGTCCCCGCACATTCAATACAATATTTTCAGAAAGAAGCCTGCCGTCCGGCGCCTTCAGTTCGGGGAGACTGTACTCAATCACCGTCTTCCCCGAAGGCATGGCCTTCTGCCGTTCAAACCGGATCGTGATCGGCGCCTCTTCCTCCGGGACCTCGGTCATCTCCTCGTGCTCCCTGTCGTAACGCTTTTCGAGGGATTTCACGGCTTTCATCTTTTTCTTCAGCAGGCGGCCGCCCGATGGATCCTGTCTCGAGATATTCCGAAGGTCCGACTCCACCTTCTGCTCAATGCGGCGGAAGCGCTCCATGGCTTTTTTCTCTTCTCTTCGCTCGCTGTACGCCTCCTGCATCTGTTTATCGAAGGCCCGCGCCCTTTCCTCCATAAAGGTCCGAAACGGGACATTCGCGACCGTCACTTTGGAAACCGTTTTCCGCCGAAGCAGTTCGATAAGAATCACCCGGTTTGCCGTCCGTTCAATCAGGGTCTCGTCGTGGGAAATATAGAGAACCGCGCCCGAAAACCGGTTGATCAGCTCCTCCAGAGAACGGAGCGTCGAAAGGTCAATATCATTGGACGGCTCGTCCAGAAGCAGGATGTCCGGGCCAGAAAGCAGCAGTCCCGCCATCTGCACCTTGACCCTTTCTCCGCCGGATAATGACCGCATCTTCTGATCAGAATAGAAAAGCTCCTCCATTAGCCCCAGCTCCGCTGCGGTTTTCCGAAGCTCCGAGGGACTACCTTCCTGAAACGCCGGAAGCTCCGAGAAGAATTCATAAACCGTTTTCTCTTTGTCTTCTTCCCGAAGCTCCTGCGGAAGGTAGGACAGAAGCTCGCCCTGCGTCGTCCGGATCCCTTCCGCATCCGCATAGTCCTCCACCAGCCGGGGATCATAGATCCACTTGAGAAGCGTGGACTTTCCGTTTCCCTCTTCGCCGACGAGAACCGCCTTGTCGCCCCGGTTCAGGACAAGGTCGAAGCCGCTGAGGATCGTTCTCAGGTCTTTTCTGTGTGTGATTCTGAGTGATTTGATTTGCAGCAAAAAAACACCCCCTCTGACAGGCATAGACCTAAAAGTAGTCTGTCAGAGCGGGGTGATAAAAACAGCCGCATGGAATATACGGAGAAAGGACAACTGCCGTCTTCAAAAAGCATCCGCTGCAGCTGGTGATTTCTTCCGTTGATCCGCCCGAAAACAGACAACTTCATTCAGTCCATGCAAACCGATGACGCGCATACGATGCCCGTCAAATACCGAAAGTTTACATCTTCTGAAATCAATTATCTGTTAATCATCGGTTCACCGTCACATGAAGACATGTGCCTTTCGAGAGGATCTATGCTGTTTATAGCATATCAATGCGCTGATGTCAAGGTCCGAGAAGAATCTTCCGAAGGCTTTCCTGCATCCTTCCGATAAAGCAGGAAGTACGCGCCAAAGAATACGGACAGTCCCATCACAGCAATGATGCCTTCCAGCGCCCAGGTTGAAAGTTCAACGACGCCGAAAATACTCAGTCCTGCCGCAAAATCCATCCCGGTATGAAGGAGGATCGCAAGCAGATACAGCCAGAAACGCTTCCGATCCCGCGCGGCATAGAACACCAGAATCGAGGCGCCGATATGGAACAGCACCGCAAAGATTCGCTCAACAAATGCGATCCCCAGATCCGCAAAGGAGAACCCGGTCAGCAGGCGTACAATCGCATTGACACTCGAAAGCTGCTCCGGCGCCTGTGCCGCGACCTGATCAATAACCACGGAGAAGGTACCGGTATTGATCATGATTGCATAGACAATGTACTGAAAATAGGTAATCCCCAGGAGCAGCATCACCTCAAAGCCGCCGTGTCCGATCCCGTAAGAGATCGAAGTCTCCCGGTTTCTGCGCTTCCGAAGAACCGTCTTATAGGCAACGAGCCGCCCGGTTTCTTCAAATACGCCCGGGAAAAGTCCGGCGATGAGGGCAAGAAGCACCGGTTTTGCATTCAGAAAGCGGCTGATCGCATGATCCTTAAGCCCCATGGCCGTCGGAAAAGCCAGCACATTCTGGATCGGTTTTTCAAGGATCAGCGCAAACAGGAGGAAAGCCGCCGCACCGACAAGGATCGTCGTCAAAGGCTCCTTTTTCCTGATCTTCCAGACGAGGGCGAGAAGCACCGGCGCCGCGATAAAGATCACTGCGCCGATCGTCATCCAGACAAAGGGCGCGGCTCCTACGTGAGCATTCTCTGTCATATCATTTCACCTCCGCTTTTTCAGAGCAAATGTCTGACCATATTATAATTTCGCGCAGACAAAATTGCAATATTCTTCAACTGAATTTTCCTTGACAAAGCCGCCCGATTTGATATAATGGTGTCCACGTTTCTTTTGGGAGCCCGCTAAAAACAGGCTCCTTCTTACCCGTTACCGCGCAGCCGGAAGTTTCCGCATTTCCGGCGGTCTGCTGCTTGGAAAGATTCAACTGCGAAGGAGCGGAAAAGCCCTCCTTTCGCCCCGGATAACTGCCAGGAGGAAGGTACAATGATTCACATGGAAAATGTCGTGAAGACCTATCGGGTCGCACGGCGGGACAGCGGCGCAAAAGCGGCATTTCTCGCGCTTTTTCACCGGAAATATGATCTCGTTCGTGCACTGGACGGGCTGAGCTTTGATATCGATGCGGGAGAGATCGTCGCACTTCTCGGGCCGAACGGCGCAGGGAAAAGCACCGCGATCAAGATCCTCTCCGGGATTCTCTATCCGGACTCGGGCACCGTCGAATGCGGCGGCTTCTCGCCCGCCCGCGACCGCATGCGCTATACCCGCGAGATCGGTGTTGTCTTCGGCCAGCGGACGCAGCTTTACTGGGACGTGCCGGTCGGGGATTCCTATGGACTTCTCAAGGATATTTACGATGTGCCGGAGGAGGATTTTAAGCGGAATCTTGCCGAACTCACGGAGCTTCTCGACCTTTCGGAGCTTCTGCGGACGCCGGCGCGCCAGCTCTCCTTGGGACAGCGGATGCGCTGCGAGCTGGCGGCTTCGCTTCTTCACAGCCCGAAGATCCTCTTTCTTGATGAGCCGACGATCGGCCTCGACGCAGTATCGAAGCTCGCGGTCCGGCAGTTTGTGAAAGTTCTGAATGAAGAGAAAAAGACCACCGTGATCCTGACAACGCATGACATGCAGGACGTGGAGGCGCTTTCAAGACGTGTGCTGATGATTGGGAAGGGGAAGCTGCTTCTTAATGGGACGCTTCAGGATATCCGACGGGACGGCGAGTCACTGGACGAGTCGCTGGTCGAGTTCTACCAGGGCATCAACGGACTCGACGGGAAGGAGGAATGACGTGAAAAAGTATTTCTCTTTCTTCCGCCTGCGCCTTCAGATGGGCATGCAGTACCGGATCGCGGCTTTTGCCGGCATGGCGACGCAGTTTTTCTGGGGCTTCATGCTGATCGGCGCCTACAAGGC
>CAMOZF010000261.1 GCA_946630765.1 uncultured Lachnospiraceae bacterium
TTCGAAATCGCCTGCCGCGACCATATCCTTCTTGACCATCCAGCTGCCGCCGCAGGCAAGAATGTGCTTCTCATCGGCAAGATAATCGCCGACGTTCTTCGCATTGATGCCGCCTGTCGGCATAAATTTCAGGCCGACGTAAGCCGCCGCCATTGCCTGGATCATCTTCAGGCCGCCCGAGGGCTCTGCCGGGAAAAATTTCACGACCTTGAGTCCCAGCGAGAGTGCCTGCTCGATTTCCGAGGGGGTAAGGATGCCCGGGAATACCGGAATACCCTTTTCCTGGCAGTACTTGACCGTTACAGGGTTCAGTCCCGGAGCCACGATGAATTTCGCACCTGCGCCGACTGCCCGGTCTACCTGCTCGGTTGTGAGTACGGTACCTGCGCCGACCAGCATATCCGGGAAGGCTTCCGTGATCTTACGGATCGATTCCTCGGCAGCTGCCGTACGGAAGGTCACTTCCGCACAGGGAAGTCCGCCCTCTACCAGCGCCTGCGCAAGCGGCACCGCGTCTTTCGCATCGTCCAGAACCACAACCGGTACAATACCGATTTTCCTGATCTGTTCCTGCATGTCCATTTTGAATCCTCCTGTATGTAAAATATTATTATTTTCCGATTATTATCATTTTCAAATTCAAACGCCAAAGTATTTTTTTGCGTTCAGATAGCAGATGCCTTCGACGATTTTCTCCAAAGCGCGTTCGTCATTCGGGTATTCGCCGTTTTCCACGAGTTCTCCGATATAGTTGCAGAGAATGCGGCGGAAGTACTCGTGACGCGCGTAGGAAAGGAAGCTCCGGGAATCTGTCAGCATGCCGACAAAGGTTCCGAGAACGCCGGTTGCCGCAAAAGACTCCAGCTGCTCTCTCATACCGTTCTTGTGGTCATTGAACCACCAGGCTGCGCCGTGCTGCATCTTGCCGACCGTACCGCCCTCCTGGAAGCAGCCGATGATGGTCTCGATCTCGGCATTGTCTCCCGGGTTCAGCGAATAGACGATCGTCTTCGGCAGCTCGTCGGTTTTCTGAAGCTCATTCAGGAAGTCCGCCAGCTCTTCATAGGGAACCGCGCGCCCGATCGCATCATACCCGGTATCGGGCCCGATCTTATCGAACATGGCCGAATTGTTGTTTCTCTTTACGCCGAAATGCAGCTGCATCACGAAGCCGTGCGCCTTGTACATGCGTCCCATCGCAAGCAGGAATGCGGTCTTGTAGATGCGCACTTCCTTATCGGACAGTATAGCACCGGAAAGACGTTTTTGGAAGACTTCAGAAACAGTTTTTTCATCTGCCGGCTCAAAAGGCACATAATCCACGCCATGATCGGAAATACAGCAGCCGACCGAGGCGAAAAAGTCCATTCTCTTCTCAAGGACCTGAAGAAGCGTCTTATAGTCGGTGATCGTCTTCTTCGCGACCTTTCCGAGCTTTTCGATATACTCCGGGAAGGTCGCAAGCTCGAGATTCATTGCCTTGTCCGGACGCCAGGCCGGGAGCACCTTGAAGCCGAGCGTATCGTCTTCCGCGAGCAGCTTATGATATTCGAGGCTGTCGGCCGGATCGTCCGTCGTACATACCAGCTCGACATTGCTTCTTCTGACAATGTTTCTTGCGGACATCATCTCGTCCTGAAGACAGGAGTTGCAGATATTCCAGACTTCTTCGGCCGTATCGCCGTTCAGAACGCCCTCGTAGCCGAAATACCGGCGAAGCTCGAGGTGGCTCCAGTGATAGAGCGGATTTCCGATGGCCTTCGGCAGGCTCTCCGCGAATTTCTGGAACTTCTCACGATCCGGCGCGTCCCCGGTGATGTACTTCTCCTCCACGCCGCAGGCACGCATCAGGCGCCACTTGTAATGGTCGCCGCCAAGCCATACCTCGGTGATATTTCTGAACTTCTTGTCCTCCCAGATCTCTTTCGGATCAATATGGCAGTGATAGTCGATAATCGGCAGATCTGAAGCAACCTCATGATACAGCTGCTTCGCCGTATCGGTCATCAGAAGGAAATTTTTACCCATAAAACTCTTCATTTCGAAATCCTTTCAAAAGGCAGCGCCGCTGCAGCCCTGATATAGCCTGCGGCGGCGCCACTATCTGTCTTATTTCTCCTCGGAGTCGTCGTAAAGCGCCTCTTCGGGAATTTCAACCTGATCCATCGAAAAATCCTCGGCAGCATCTGCCTCTTCATTCATCTCAGGAACCTCTTCCGCATAGCCGCCTTCGGAAGCTTCTTCATAATCTTCCGTTTCAGCGGCCTTTCTTGCGGCATTTTCTGCATTGGCCTTTGCGGCTTCTTCCATCGCCTGCTGATATCTGGAGGCTTTCTCCTCCATCTCCTCTTCGAAACGCTCGTCGGAATCCAGACGGATGTCGCGGTAACGCTTCATACCGGTGCCTGCAGGAATCAGATTACCGATCAGGACGTTTTCCTTGAGGCCGATCAGATGGTCGACTTTGCCGTTGATGGCCGCTTCTGTCAGAACCTTCGTGGTCTCCTGGAAGGACGCCGCCGAAAGGAAGGACTCTGTTGCAAGAGAAGCCTTGGTGATACCGAGCATGATCTGGGTACCGATTGCGGGCTCCTTGCCTTCGGCTACAAGCTTCTCGTTCATTTCGTTGAAATTCAGGACATCCATGGTCGTACCGGGCAGCACGTCAGCATCGCCGCATTCCTCGACGCGGACCTTTTTCAGCATCTGACGCACAATGATCTCAATGTGCTTGTCATTGATCTCAACGCCCTGCAGACGGTAAGGCCGCTGCACTTCATGAATCATATAATCCTGAACCGCACGAAGTCCCTTGATCCGCAGAATGTCATGCGGGTTGATCGAGCCTTCGGTGATCTTGTCGCCGGCCTCGATGATGTCGCCGGTCTGAAGCTCGACATTGCCGTGCTTCGCAAGGTTGGAGCCGAAGGTGATCAGATAGGTTCTGGACTCACCGGTTTCATTGTTTGTTACAACAACTTCACGTTTTTTCTTGGTATCGCGGACCGTCACTTCACCCGCGATCTCGCTGATAATCGCCATACCTTTGGGGTTTCTGGCTTCGAAAAGTTCCTCGACACGGGGAAGACCCTGTGTGATATCGCCGCCCGCAACACCGCCGGTGTGGAATGTTCTCATGGTCAGCTGCGTACCGGGCTCACCGATGGACTGTGCGGCAATGATACCGACTGCTTCACCGACCTGAACCGGCTCGCCTGTCGCCATGTTCGCGCCGTAGCACTTCGCACAGACGCCCATGTGAGACTTGCAGGAAAGGTTGTTTCTGATCTTCAGCGAGCTTCTGCCCTGTGCTGAAAGAACCTGAAGGATCCGGTCTGCCAGTCTCGGGGTGATCATGTGGTTCTTCTCAATGACCATTTCCCCGGTCTTGTCATCGACGACATCCTCTGCGACGAAACGTCCCACAAGACGCTCGCGGAAGGACTCGACGACTTCGCCGCCGGCCATCAGTGCCGAAACTTCCATGAACGGAATCTCTCCGCCCTCTGCACAGTCATCCTCACGGATG
>CAMOZF010000262.1 GCA_946630765.1 uncultured Lachnospiraceae bacterium
TCAGATAACGCGGATATTTCTCAATGAAGTCATAGAATTCTTCCTTCGTCACATCTTGCATCACAGGTTCAACGGTATAAAACGTTTCTCTCGGAGTCATCAAATATTCCTTTCATTCCATCGGTGGCCGGTTTGATGCCGGCCACCTTTTTTCGGTCTTACCAGCTGAAGGCGTAGTTCAGGTTTTCGGAATTATTAGCGCTGGTGCAGTAGAAAGCGCCGAGGTCAGGCTTGAAGATGTCCCTGGCGATGTTCTCATACAGCGTGGAGCAGAGACCGTTGATGTCGCTCAGATTGTCGTTGAAGTACTGGACGACTTCCTTTTTGAAGATCACGTAGCAGGCGCTGAAGCCGAACACGCCGCGAACGGTGACGACATCGTAGAGCGCGGGGTTTCCTTCAAACGCAGCACGGAACATGTTCTCGATATATTGATCGGAATCCGTATTGCAAACGTACCGTGCCTGCGACGGCGCATTGGCGGGCACAACCGTAACCTTCAGCGTGACATTGCCGAATTTGACGGATTCAGGCAGGAGCACCTGCAGCGCTTCAGCCTTATCACCACTGTCCACGTACAGCTTTACTTCACATGCATCGTCATCCATGACAACATGGACGGTCGGATCGTTTTTGAACATCGCATTGAGTTCCTGATAGTAAGTGTCCCAAGGGGGCGAGAGTTTCAGTTTAGCCATTGTTTTAGTCTCCTTTATGAATATTATATTCTTCGAGCAGCTTGTTCTTTTTCTCAAGCGCCAGCTGCATTCTGCGCACTTCTTCACGCAGTATCTGATTATCTTCTTTGAGTCCGGCGTTTTCTCTCGCCCGCTCTCTGTCGAACCAGTCCGTGATGATCCACGGACACCAGTCCGGCATATCAAACTGACGAAACGTTTCCGAGCCTATATTCTCCTTGACGATGATCTTCCCGGCGGCGGCACAGAAGCGCAGGATATATCCGTCTTCAAGCCCGTTCACGATTGGAGGAGTCAGCGTCCACATACACGGACACGAGATACAGGTCTCCGGTTTCTCCCGGTTTAATGCAATCACGGCAGTTTACCCCATAAAGATCTGGGCGGCGTATACAACACCGTTCTTTTCGTAGATGCCGACGGCGAGCCTTGTGAACTCGGGCAGGAGGATGTTGGCACGATGGCCTTCGGACGCCATCCATTCGGATACCATGACCTCCGGCACGGCGAGCGGCGCGTCGATCAGCAGCAGGTTCTCCCCTGTTACATAGTAGTCATAGCTTTCCACGACTGACTGGCATGGCTTACCGTTCGGCCTGGTGTGGGAGAAACGGACGGAGCTTTCAAACGCTCTTGCGTCCGCCGCCTCCTGCAGTTCATAGGCATAGGCAAGTTCGTCCAGGCCATTGGATGTGCGCATCTGATTTGTCAGCCGGAACACGTCGGTAGGCAGCGGATTGGCAATCTCCGGCTCCGGTGTTTCCGTGACCGGCTCAGCGGTCGGCTCCGATGTTTGCGCCGCAGGATCGGTTTCTGCAGGCGACTGACCGAAATCCTGATTCCGCCAGCACATTGCAGATACGACAAACAGCGCCAAAACCACGACAGTCAGCAGACCGAGAACAATATAGGCAGTATTATCCTTCCTCATACTCGACCTCTTCGCCGTCCCACCGTGCTGGATTCTCATCGCCGGCGCTGGCTATGATCACGCCGAAGGCCGCGGCCTTGACGCAGGCGGGACAGAGGCGGAGCACACGACCACCGATACGGACGCAGGATACACCGAACGGGTCGTCCCCGTCTGCCAGGTCAATGACCGTTACCGCCTCGCGATTCTCCGGATTGTATTTGGCGCCGCAGAGAAAACACTTCAATTTTTTCATGTACTTCCCTCTTTCATTTCATGTAGATAACGACATCGCAGTCCGGCAGATACTTGACGATCAGCTCTTCAACCTCTTCCCAGTCACCGCCGGCAAGGCCGCAGCCGAAGCCGTGCGGAAAAGCAAGGACGGGCCTTGGATGGTTTTTGTACGGGGCGCGGAGCGTGTCGTTCAAATCACGGAAGGCACGGATCAGGGCGGAGGTGTCAGTGTAGACGCCGCCGCGTCCGTAGTACTCCTGACCGAAAATATTGACAACGATCGGGTCGGCACTTTTCGAGTAACCTCCATTTGCTTCTACCATCTGAAATGTTCCAAGCAGGCTGTGCTTATCCGTGGTTCGGCGGCAGAGGTTGGTATATTCCTTCTTCACATACGGCCACTTCTCGGCGATCTGTCTGGCGAGACCGGCACCCATCGCTCCCTGGCAGTTCACCTGGTGGCAGATGAACTTCGCGTCCGTGTCCAACAGGTCGCCTCTTACAATCGTCACACTCATCGCGTATAAATCAGCATGGTATCCAGAAGATCCAGCTGCTCATACAGTTCACGCGCCCAAATCAGCAGCTGCGCCATCTTCTCGCGTGTCAGCTGCGGGTCGTTGATGTGTCTTGCGATTGCATCGTTGAGTTCATAGACGCGATCGAGCGTCACCGTAACGCACGGCATTATGTCAGATATATATTCTTCATCGTTGCTCTCACCGTTGTCGGCAAGCGCAGCTTCTCTCGACTGCGCGACCATTTCTTCAAAATCGTTCATTCCTTTTCTTCCTCCTCATCGTCAATCAACAGCGGCACAAATTTGAGATATTTTTTCCTGCTCAGCTCTTCCTTGCATTCATCGCAGAAGGGACTGATATATCCACAGGACACCCAGGCCGCCGGTTTACCGCAGCGGATACAGGTCTCCTCGGAGAGCGCGGTGTATTTATCGATGATCTCATTTCCATGCCTAGTAAAACCGTTGTCGTACCAACGGAGCTGACCGTACTTCTCCTTAATCTGATGAATCCGATAATCGTTCAGTGCTTTTTCACCACCGGATTCCAGAAGCTCCGTGCGAATCTCTTCGCACATCTGTTCGCCGAAGGCCTTGCGCCAGCCATCCGGCATATCGTCCAGGAGCGTCCAGTTTTCAAACCATTCCGGGTTATCGTCCGGATCCATCTGACATATCTCATCAGTAAAGACGTTGCGCGGGATCAGGAACGGGTAGCGCTCTTTCAGTTCTTTGCCTGTCATAATTCACCAGCTCTCATAATCTGTAATATCTTCTTCCTCTCCGCAGATCGGGCATTTGATCTTGATGCACGTTCCGATTCCGGTACCGGTCAGCTCGTATACGTAGGTGTTTCCACCGGCTTTTGTCTTACCGCTGTTATGCATCTCGTAATGCCTGTCACGGAACGCGCGCTCGGAGCGTAGTTCTTTTTCGCTCATGACGTACAGAGAGCGATGCCACAGATCCTCGATCAGTCTGTCGCGTTTCTGGATCTCCTCGGTCTCGCTGTAAGTTCTCAGCTGTTCTAACAGTGCCGAGTTTTGATGATCCAGTTCACTCACGACACGCCGGATGTTATCAAACGCGGTATTCAGTGTCTTAAGCTGTCGGTTATTTCTGAACGCAAGCATTACTTCCTCTTTGTCCAAAGCTGCCTCCTG
>CAMOZF010000263.1 GCA_946630765.1 uncultured Lachnospiraceae bacterium
GAGAAAGGCTTTTCCGTTTCTTGTGTTTTCCTTTTTCGCAAGCTCGGCAAAGAAGCGGTTCAGCTTCCAAAGGCCTTCTTCATCAGCGTCCGAACGAAGTCTGATGACCACCGTTTCCGTGGGGTTATTCTGCAGGAAGCGCGTCACATCGCTGAAGATCGCATCCATCGTGCGAACAGTTCCGCGGTAGCGCTCCAGTCCGTAGAAACGGAACGACAGACCGCGCACATACTCGGAGGGCACCAGACCCTCTGCGCCGAAAAGCGTCATCGACAGCGCCTGTGCCGACTGCTGCGCGGCTTCATCACTTGTAACCGCCGCATCGCGCACAAGAAGCGCCTCGCTCTTCTCTCCCTCAAAGGTAAAGGACAGATCCAGGAGCCGCACGCCCGCATTCAGCTGGCTCGTGATGTTCATGCTCTGCGTCACGCCGTAGTCTGCAATATCCGCTTTGTAGAGAAATTTGCCGCCCATCGTGTCCGCCGCATACATCATGCCCGAATCCCGCGTTCCCGGAATCGTAATGTCGGAAATCGCGGTGTCATCCGGAATGCCGGACATCCAGTTTCTGCTGTTCATGCTGACAGATGCAGGCGCGGAAAAGCTGCTCACCGCAAGAAGCACGATCAGCATCAGAAGCGCCGGCACAGCTGCCGGGATAAACTTTTTCAGATGAGTACCTTTTTTCATCGAATCTCCCTGTCCCCCAAAAGACGGTCTGATATATCACAAAATCCCCCGAAAAGCCATTTCTTCCCGGAAGAGCCACTAAACCTTATAATTATTAAGAGTATATTACAAACTGCAAACAAAATCAAGGAAAAATTGTCTCATTCCGCGGACCTCTGAAGCATTTTCATTCCGCGCCTGAGATAAAAAAGGTAAATCACGTACGCGCCGACCGAAAGATAGCCGTAAGCGAAGCTGAATCCGCCCGAAATACTGTGATAATTCTCCGAATCGAGATACAGAACCGGCGCCGTCCGAAGAAGCGCGCAGAAAATCAGCACCGCCGCAAGCAGCCGGCAGATATCTCTTCCTCTGTTCGCCGTCACCGTATCGTGCAGTCTTTCCGAGAGATTGGTGATCCCCCGGACAATGAAAAGGATCATGATGATTTCCGTCACTGTGACCGGAAGATTCAGAAGCGCCCCGATCACGCCTTCTGTCCTGAAGATAAGATCCACAAGAAAAACCGCCGCGCTGAACGTGAGAAGGAAAAGATTCGCGATCATTGCATTTTTGAACTGCTTCTCGTCTTTTCTGCCCTGCCGAAGACCGGTAAAGACGAGGACCATCGCGATAAAATCCGCAAAATCACTGCCGGCGGACAGAACAACCACAATGACCGAGGCCACGGAGCGCAGGATCTGCAGAACCGGGAACTCCGGATGCTGCTGCGCCGCCTGAAGCAAAAGACTCAGCAGGATGTTCATAATACCGCCGGACGCAACGATCACGGAAACGATGATCTGCAGGACTTCCGCGGTGAAGATTCTTTTTACGCAAAAATGAGCATTTTTGTACTGCATATCAACCCCCGGTCGTTCCCCTGTAGGTCAGCGTCATCATCGTAATGTCGTCAAACTGGTCCGCGCCGTCAACAAAGCTGTCCACGGCGGCGCGCACATTCTGAAGAAGCTGCTCCGGTGAAGCGTCAGGCTCCCGGTTCAGCGCTTCAAGCATCCGCTCCGTCCCGAAAAGCTCGGATTCGGTGCTCGTCGCCTCCGGCACGCCGTCCGTATACAGGAACAGGCGGTCACCCGGCTTCATCATAATCTCATAGGCTTTATAGCGCATGCCGTCCATATAGCCAATCACGAGGCCGTGCTTATCCTTGAGAACTTCAAGCTTTCCGTCCGATCCGCTCAGGACCGGGTATTCGTGTCCGGCATTTGCAGCGCTCAGCTTTCCTGTCGAAATCTCCAGAATGCCCATCCAGACCGTGACGAACATTTCTTCCCGGTTGTGCTTGCAGACGGCTTCATTTGTAAGGCGCAGCACCTCCTCCGGCGGATTGCCGAGCATCGCGTAATTCTGGATGAGGATCTTCGCGACCATCATAAAAAGTGCGGCCGGAATGCCTTTTCCGGAAACATCCGCCATCACGAGCGCGAGGTGATCTTCATCGATCAGGAAGAAGTCGTAGAAATCGCCGCCGACCTCCTTCGCAGGCTCCATCGTCGCGTAAATATCAAATTCCTTGCGATCGGGAAATGCCGGGAAGTCGCTCGGAAGCATGTCGGTCTGAATCCGGGACGCCAGCGAAAGCTCGGTCCTGATCCGCTCCCGCTCCGCCGTGATCCGCGTCAGATTGTTTTCATAGCCGGTCATGGCTTCCTCCATGTCCGACATCACGGTATAGAGATTTTCAACCTCGTCTCCGGTATGGATTTCGAGGCTTGAAAAATGGTCCGACACCGGATTTCCGGCGATCCGGTCCTCGACATACTGCCGCGCGGCGTCGGCGATTTTATTGATCGGGGTCGAGGTCATGTTCTTCATCTTCCGCGACATCAGGAAGCCGACCACGCAGACGACGATATAAAGCGCCAGTGTAAACTGCACCAGGAAATCCCGGATGCCGTGCGCGACGTCCCGAAGCGTGACGTCCGCGAGCATGAAGCAGACCGTTCTTCCGTTCCCGTCAGTAATCGGCATTCCGCTTGTGCACAGAAAGCGCTTATCCTCTGTGCGGCTGATGTGATAGAGCTTATTCTCGCCGTCCCAGTGGAGGAATTTTTCGATTTCCTTCGAAGAGACCGTTTCCCAGCCGCCGGCCGTATAGCTGCCGCTTTCATAGTTTGCAGGCACGCAGACAAAGACGAGCGCCTGCGTTTTTTCATCATAGCAGCCGACATACAGATCGTCCACTTCGCCCGTGCCGATCGCGGCATCCAGAAGCCGCTCCATCCTGCCGTATTCTTCCGAATTGCGTACTTCAGAAAACTTTTCGTGATAGGAGGAAGCCGCCGGGTTCTGCCGCTCCGTCTCGCTGAGTCCGTGATAGATTCGCATGACTTCATCGGCAACTGTCCCCGGATCCATCTCCTGCTCCACAAAAAGCGCCGTGCTTTTCGCGAGTCCGAAGGATGCGCTGATATACTGCCGCACAAGGGAAACGACATAAAGACTCAGCGCGATCAGAAGCGCCACCGATCCGAAAACGATCGCGCCCATCACCGTCGCGCGGAACACCTTCGACTCCAGCGAAAAGTGCTGCCGCTCCCATATTCTCATGTCACGCACGGATTTTTTTGGCATGAACTCACTCCTTCATCTTCCACATCCGTAATATTACCGCGAAAAGGGAAAGGATTTCTCCCGCTCCAGCTGTCAGGACTCAACCGCCGCCCGCTTGCGCAGATAATCTTCTTTCACCCGCAACACATCCTTTGCGATCACCTGTCCGATCCCTCTGATCTGCAGCAGATCATCTCCCGATAAAGCCATCAGTTGATCCAGTGTAGAGATTCCCGCTTTCAACAGACACCGTT
>CAMOZF010000264.1 GCA_946630765.1 uncultured Lachnospiraceae bacterium
CATCAGAAGAAGGCCCTGAGAAGCAGTATAGGTGGTGGTCAGAGCGCCTGCATTCAGAGAACCGGGAACGGTGCCGGCCGCGCCTGCTTCGGACTGCATCTCGGAGACCTTGACTGTGGTGCCGAAAATGTTCTTCAGGCCCTGTGCAGACCACTGGTCCACATAGTCAGCCATCGGGCTGGACGGGGTGATCGGGTAGATACCGGCCACTTCGGTAAATGCATACGAGACATGAGCCGCAGCATTATTGCCGTCCATGGTTTTCATTTTTCTAGCCATTAGTGAATTCCTCCTCATATCCTTGAAACTACACATAAAACGGGGCTTTTCGGGCGCTTTGTGAAAACATCTGCCCGTAAAAACCCAATTTAGCATAGTTACAGTATCACATTCCATAGTATAGCCTCTTTTCCCTGATTTTTCAACTGATTTTTCGATCTTTTCTGAACTTGCGGAAACTGCCTCCGTAAAGAAAGCGCTCCATTGACATTTCCGGCATTTTCATTTATGATACCAGACATGATCAGAGTGAGTTTTGCCGGCTGTCATCAGACAGAGGAGAATTACAAAAGAGTACAGCGTCCCGCAGGCTCCGGCGGCTATCTGCTGCTTTTTTTCGAGTCGGCCATGCATGTCGTGAGTGACGAGCAGATCGTCACGGCCGAACCGAGCGCCTGCATCCTTTACACTCCCGGAACCGCGCAGGATTTCGGTGCCGTCAGGGATTTCCGGCTGAGTTTTGTGCACTTTACCGCAGACGAACAGGATCTTTCGGCATATCATTTTCCGAGAAACCAGGTCTTCTACCCGGAGGACCCGGAATATGTCAGCCGCGCGATCGGGCGGATCGACTCGGAATTTTTCACGAAGGATCTGCATTTTGAGAAGCAGGCGGAGGCGGAGCTTTCGATGCTTTTTCTGATGTTTTCCAGAGAGTCGCACATCCGGACGCTCGAGGATCAGGAGGGCACCCATCTCTACCGGCTCTTTCTGCAGGCACGCTATACGATGCTCGCAAACTGCGAGCGGGAATGGGCCTCGACCAACATGTGCGAGATGGTTTCCCTTTCACGGAGCCAGTTCTACAAATACTACAGCGATTTCTTCGGGATCTCGCCGATGGCGGATCTTCTTCGGACGCGGATCGAGAAGGCCAAAATCCTGCTTTCCGACCGGCACATCTCCGTCACCGAGGCCGCCCACCGCTCGGGCTACCGAAGCATTCAGCATTTCTCCAGGGCCTTCAAGGAGCACACCGGCATGTCGCCGATGGCCTACGTCAAATCCCTGAACTCCGAGACCCCGGAGCCGCGGATTTCCTGAAGAAACCTGCTCTCCTCATTTTTCCTGCCGGAAATGCTTTTCGGGACGAAGAGCGAAAGCTTTCGCTTCGCCCGCGTCATTGCCACATAAAGAAGCCGCCGCTCTTCCTGGAGTTCTTCCGGGGAGGCGGCTTTTTCATGCGGAATGCTCCGCTCAGTCACGTCCATCACGCACACCTCGCGAAATTCCAGCCCCTTGACCCCGTGAATCGTCGAAAGAAGCACCTTTCCCTTCGGACTCTCTTCCCTGTCTCTTTTCGTTTCAAGTGCTTTCGTATATGCCGCAATATAGGCGTACCAGTCGGAAAGCGTCCGGTATTCTCTCGAAGAATCCTGAATAAAATCCAGCGCCTTCATGATTTCCTCGGCATCCATGCCGCGCTCCAGCGCATAGTCCCGGAAGTACTCGTCCAGCTCCATCCCCTTCCGGATATAATTGATCATCGCATACGGCAGCCGAAGCCGCTGAAGAAGGCCGATCTGGTATTTCAGATAGCGGATTCTCTCGGCCATCCAGCTGCGGTCTTCGTCTTCCAGATACATTTTCTCCAGCTCGGAAAGCTGAACGCGGGGACTCCGAAGATCGGCGCGGCGGATATAGCGGGGCGGGCAGTTCATAAAGCGCAGAAAGTTTTCCCGGCGTTCATCGCCGGAGCTGAAGTTCAGAAGGGCAAAAAGCGGCACCGCGGAAAAGTGCCGGTAGGGATTCGGCACCCGGTCCCGTAAAATGAACGGCACGCCCCGATCAAGAAATACCGAGCTGCAGACGGAAATCGCCGCATTCGTCCGGAAAAGCACCGCCGATTCCGAAAGTTTCTCCTTCTCCCGGCTCTTCCGAAGAAGCGCCGACGCCGCATATTCATAGGCGTCTTTTTCTGTCGGAAAATGCCGGATCTCTACGTTTCCCTTCTCTTCTGTATGAGCTCTGAGATCCTTCTCATAACGCGCCCGGTTATGCGAAATCAGCCGAAGAGACGCGCGGACAATCTCCGGCGAGGAGCGGTAATTGACCCGAAGCTTCACGGTCTGCGACTCGGGAAAATCCTTCGGAAAACGAAGCATCAGACCCGGGCCGGCGCCGCGGAAGCCATAGATCGACTGGTCATCGTCACCGACCGCAAAGACACGGTTCTCCGGACCCGCAAGGGCTTTCACGATCTCGTACTGGATGGGGCTGACGTCCTGAAATTCATCCACAAGAAGATATTTCCACTGCTTTTTCAGCCGCCGGAGGGCCGCTTCATCCGTTCGGAGCATTTCAAGTGTCAGGATCAGGATATCGTCGTAATCGATTTTCCCGCTTTTTCTGAGTGCCTCCCGATACTTTCTGTACACGGCTTCCGGGTCAAAGCCGCCGGGAAGTGCCTGGACGGAGGGGCTGTTTTCCCCCTCCCGGCCGCCCGAAAGCACGAATTTCTGAAGGGCCTCCGACAGGATCCGGTCCTCGGCGCACTCGGGATACAGCTGCAGAAGTATGGACTGAATCAGACGGCTCTTCTCCGACTCACCGACGAGATTTCCAGAACTCAGGCCGTATTTTCCGGCGATTTCCCTGAAAAATACGGAATGAAAGGTGCCGAAGCTCGCATCGCCCGGTCCCGATCCGCTTCCGATAAAACGTGTGCGCATTTCCTGCGCCGCAGCCCTGGTAAATGTCAGCACAAGGATGGACCCCGGCGCTGCGCCCGCCTCCTGAAGAAGGTAGCGGCAGCGGCCTGCAATGACGGCGGTTTTCCCCGCGCCCGGTCCCGCGATCACGAGACAGGGCCGGTCAGGATCACACCTGACCGCCTGATTCTGCTCACGGTTGAAAGCGGCTTCTTTTTTGTCCGGCATAATGTCTCCTCCGTTTTCACTGATACAGTCCTCCACCCTTCCTGTATGTTTTTTTGTGTGTATTTTCTCCTTTAACGACAGATGGCGCCGCAGGGATGCACCCTGCAGCGCCATGGTTATATATTTTTAGATTATGTCATCCCGGGCGAGCAACAGCGAGTCGAGGGATCCTGTCCGGTTGGCGACTGAATCGACTGATTCATGGGATGTCTCGACTCAGGCTGCGCCTTCGCTCGACATGACACCACTCGCTCGACATGACACTACTCACAACATGACCCTTCACGACAGTTTCTCAACAGCCGCGCGGATCCGCTGCA